>JBBAAG010000017.1 GCA_041658405.1 Elusimicrobiota bacterium | reverse complement strand
CCTCATTTTATCAATAGGGAACGTTATAAGCATCGGCTGCCCTGTAGGAATCATTGCGAATAAAGAAGTAGAGGTTGTACTAACGAGACGATCGTAATTCTGTGAACGAACTTGTAAAGTAAACGCATACTCGCGGAGAAGGTGGTTTGAAGGTAATGATAAAACAGACATCTTTAAACTGTTATATTCTGTCCAGTCAGTAATTTTTGGGGTATAGATTACAAACGGGCGGGCTGACTTTACGGTTTTTGGATCGTCTAGCAAATACTTCAATGCGTGTTTACCGGACACCACAAATTCTGTCCCACAGATTTCCAGTGTACCGTTAAGCCCCTCATTTTTTATACAACTGGAAATACTGGTTTCAAAATCTTCAAGAATAAAAGTATCCGCAGCGTAGGTTATAGATGCACAAATTAACAATACCGCCATTGCTATACCAAAACGTAACTGTTTCACGAATTCCATCCTTAATAAAAGCATACTCGCGTTAAAACTTAAATTTTTATTATTTCAGTAACTCCAGCTTTTGTTCTGCGGTAAACTTTTTTATCATCTCATACTTCCATGACCCCTTCGGCGGGGTGGTATACACCCACATAATACCGGTTTGTTCCCACTCGATCTGCATTGCTTTCTCAAGATATTCTTTTGTTGGCCGTCCTTTTGGCCAGGATGAATGCGGGGTGAAGTAGATACACGGAAAAATAAGTTTATCCTTGCACAGATTGTAATAATCATAAATATCGACTGGCAGCGTAGAACAGTCCAAGCCCGCTTCCGGATCCGCAGCAGAGGAGTGTTGATACCCCCAGACGAACGCGTCGATATATGGCAGGTACCCGGCTTTAATACAATTATCTATCTGTTCGCGGTACACGCATTGGCCTAATAACAGTTTTGGATTAATTTTCTTCATTGCTTCGTACATCTTTTTTGTGTAGTCCAATGTGAAATACGCCCAGTTATGATAAAAATCGTCGATCATTATCATTGTGAGGTTAGGATATTTCAACGAAATCCTGGAAAGTTTTACCATCCATTTAACATAATCCATATTAAATGGCGGATATTTACGTTTTTGTATATCCTTATCCCCGCGGTTAATAGGAGCTTCAGTCGGGGGTACGAGGTAGACCCATACTTCAATCCCTTCCTTTGCCGCTGCAGCACAGAAGCCCGGCAGTTTTGCATATTCCTTCGCTGACTGGCCGTAAATAAGGTACGAATAATTATTCACCCCAGCATCTTTTAGCATATCAATAATCTTTGGGATATCCGGATACTTATCTTTATCATAAATATGGCCGGCATACATAGATACAATACCGCGGGAGAAGGGATCACCAGTTTTTTTTCGTGCAGCGTAGGTGTCTAGGTTACTTTTTACCATCTGTACCAAATCTTTTACCATAAACACAAAGTCTTCTCCGTTGAATGAAACAACATTTTTTTCGTCAGGAGTAAGCGCAACTTCCACTGTTTTAACTATATCGTTTGATTCAAATCCCATCTTATACTCAACCGATTTTCCTGTACTACTGGAAGTAATGACAATAGTTTTTTCTATCTTATCCGTAACTGGTTTATTATACTCTACGACCAACTCCACCTTTTTCCCGGGATCGTAATTATATACCCCGCGGTAGTAACAGCTACCTTCCTGATTAAACCTAAGCGAATACCATTGCGGTACATTACCTGAAGATTCCATTGGTATAGATTCCGCCATCATTGTTTTTACCGTATCCGTACTTAACACTATTTTGTCGATATAATACGCGCCGTTACTGTTGATAAACGAAACAACTACGTCCTTAACTGCAGAACGAAAATTCATTCTGTCAATCGGGAATGTTACTAGCACCGGCCGGCCTACGGGGGCTGTTACAAACAAACTGGATGATGTTGCCTTGTTTAGACGGTCATAATTCTGTGAACGAACCTGCAAAGAAAACGCGTACTCGCGGAGAAGGTGATTCGAAGGTAACGCTAAAACATACATCTTCAAGCTATTGTACCCTGTCCAGTCAGCAGTTTTCGGGGTGTACAACACAAACGGGCGGGAAACTTTTGCTGTTGTTGAGTCATCTACCACATACTTCAACGATTGCTTGCCGGATACCACAAACTCTGTCCCGCAGGTTTCCAGTGTACCATTAAGCCTCGAATTTTTTGTGCAACTGGAAATATCCGCCTCAAAATCTTCAAGAACAAAAACGTTCTCAGCGCAGGTCAAAGCTACAAATATTGACAGTATAGCCATAGTAATACATATTTTTTTCATTAATACCCTCATCATCTATTATTTCCCAATCTTTTTTAGTTGCTCAGTAAACGCGATAATTTTTTTGTTGTATTGTTCTTTATTCATTAATGTCGCATGGTCAAACCACAGAAACTCTACCGCCTTTTTACCGGCAATGGTATCCAGATCGGCAACGATTTTTTCAGGAGTACTGCTGCCTGAAGTTATGATATACGCAACATTCTTAAACTTTCCTTTTGTACTTTCGACATACGTTCTTAAAGCAGGCGGCATATTACCCGCCCAGATCGGTGTGCCAAGTATTATTATGTCATAATTTCCCGCGTCTTTCGTAACCGGAGCAAGAACAGTTTTGTTTTTACTCACTGCATCACGACCGCCGAAGATAAATCCCAGTATACCTTTCCGGCTCTTTTTATCGACAAGTTTTTCTGTATCCGCGTTCAGTAGTTTTGCTACGTCATTAACTACGCGTTCAGTATTCCCCGTACGTGAATAATATGTTATTAACACTTTCAACTCTCCTCCCTGTTTACTACTTTGTTCCGCAACAACGTTTGAAACGGATAATGTTCCCGCCAATATAAAGGTTAACAATGTTTTGTTCACTTCTATACCTCCTGATTTAAGAATTATCGTTTTTTTATTGTTTTTATTATACATTTTTGTGTTATGGTCATGCTCATACAATATTTCACCTATTGTCAGCTACCTTATTTTTTTGTAACATACTTCATAAATTATTGTTTTTTAGAATAAGTTAAAACTATATGTATTGGAGGTTAATGAGTAGATGAAACTATTTGGCCACCGCGGTGCCCGTGATCTTGTACCGGAGAACACAATGCCGGCATTTGAATTTGCATGGACGTTACCGGTTGACGGGATAGAACTTGATGTACAACTGACAAAAGATGAAAAGGTTGTGGTTATCCATGATACTAATACAAAACGTACCGCCGGGGTTGACCTACAGGTCAAGGACGTAACGTTTGATGAATTACGCGCGCTTGATTTTGGGATTTTCAAGGGCCCAAAATTTAAAGGCTATAAAATCCCGTTATTTGAAGAAGTTATATCTAAAGCCCCTAGGGACAGGATTGTTGAAATTGAAATCAAAAGCGAAGTAACAATCATCCCGTACCTAAAAGAGTTACTGCAGAAATATAACGCACTCGATATGATAATCCTCACAAGTTTTAAGTACGACGTAGTAACGGCATTACGGCAAAATTTTCCTAAGGTTCCGGTACAGTGGATACAAGCATCAAAAACTGATCCTTTAACACAGATACGCCCGCCCTACAGCCCGGACCTTATAACAAAAGCAAAAGTAGCTAATGTTACCGGCCTGAGCCTCAACGTTGCAGCATTGGAAGATAGTTATGTTGAAAAAGTACTTTCAGCCGGGCTAAGGTTACACGTATGGCAGATGAGCAGCCGTGAAATTTATTATAAATATACCGCTATGGGAGCATACGGCGCGTCAACTGATAACCCGGTAGAGTTTAACCACAAAACATTGGATAAGTAATAAGAAAGATAGGGTTATATGTATGGATATGAAGGTACTAAAAGTTGAGAATACAACAGAAGCTGTTACTGTTACCACTACCGGCGCAATGTATAAAATCTACAAAAACTCTGTCGGTACGATTGAGTGTTATCAGAGAATAGGGAAGCAACGCTTACTCGCGACTATGCGGTTAAACTCTACCCTTGAAAATCTTGAGGTTGACCATTTTGATGATAATAAATGTATTCTTTACAAACCGCTGTATGCTCTTGGTGTTAATATCCGGATAAACGCAGATTCATCGATGTACCTTCGTACATATGCAACCGTAAAAGTAGTTTATAATTCAACCTGGTCACCGGAATATTTTTCTGTGGAACAACAAAACTTTATCGCGATTGATCCGCATGGAGGAATCGCGGGATATACTCTCCCCACAGTCGGTAATGGCGGTGTATCAGAAATTAATAACGCAGGTACAGGGGTTGGGAAAGACGGATGGGCAGTAACTTTCAGCATAACATACGGCCAGCAGTTTATTACATCTGTATTCCCTCCGCGCGAGTATGACCACAAAAAAGCTTATACCCACAGGATTGTCCATCACCTGGTTTCACGTGAGAACAATACAACATGGACTCCGTATCTTTCAGATAATGAGATCAGGAAATACAGTAAGTACGGAAACGTTTTAGTGCTTCACTGGTGGAGTAAAGGATTTGCTACGCGAAAAGGTAAAGCCATAAAGTCGCGGAATGATATTTATAAAACAGAAGCCGCGTGGTCAAGTTACAAATACTTACCGATTAACCCGCGCAAACTTCAGCAGGTATTAACCACTGCGCATAAACACAGGATGAAAGTTATTGCTTATATGACGCCTTTCTTTTATCCGGGCGACCTCCTGGAATTCATCCCCGAACTAAAACGCGTAGTGAAAACTTACGGATTTGACGGGATATATTTCGATGGTGTACCAACCGATGTTGTTCAGGCACATACCGTTATGCGGGAAACCAGGAAAGTTTTGGGGAATAAACTTTTTTATGTCCATATGCCCTCACCGATTATTACCAAGGATTACAGCGGCGGGCGGTATGTTTATTTTCCGTTTATTGACACTTATGCAGACTACATCCTCCGCGCGGAACATGTTTTATCATTCACAAAACAATACTTGCGGTATGTTATCTCAGGTTACAATATCAGCAACGCCGTGGGTTTTGTGTGTAACTATGACTACAGCCCTGATTTTGTGAAAAAACTAATACCCGACATCCTGAAATCGCAAGTACGGATCCCGTACTGGACTGGATGGGAAGTATACCTCAAAGAATTAGGCAAAAACTATTTCCCTGAAGACAAAATGCATGAGGTAATGCATAAACATTACTTCCCGGCATTAAGAAAAACTAAAGTTTAGGGCTTACTTAATCCTTGACACTTCCACTTTAGTATGGCTCATCAAACCATAAGGGAAGATGTATTCATCCTTACTAAACGCCCGTCCTTCCGAACGGAATGTCCCGCAACTCATATAATGAGGATACCGCGCGTCATGCAACGGGCCAAGGATATTTCTTTGACTGCCGTAAACGGTTATATTAACAATATTCTTCCCGGGCTTAACAAACCGTGTAATTTCTACGCGCTGTGCGGAACGCCAGGGTAATGGTATAGGGTTATTGTTTACATTAACCACAGCAGTGGTACACTTAGCTTCCCCAAACGTAAAATAATATTTTTCATCCCCTTTAGGATCGAGTTCAAGTTCCGTAAGGTATTCCATGCTCCCACCATAGTACGGATATCCCTGGAAACACCAGTCTCCATACCGCAGAACGCCAGGTTCATTCACAACTTCTTTTGTGTTACTGTCAATACCAAAATCACCAACAAGATAACAATCCTCTACCTGCATACTATTCTTATAGTTACATTTTAATGTAACCACATTTTCGCCTGCAATGATGCCGGGTAACTCGATTTTATCAAAACTGCGGTCACACCACCATCCTGATGATTTATTTGAGACAGGATTACCGTTGAGCTCGATCTCAAACTGTTCCGCTCCTTCCACCACAAAAAATGCGGGAAGTTTTGGGATATTTTTAACCTTGAACTTAAACTTCAACACAAACTCCGCTGGGCCAATATTTACTTTTTCGTTTATCCATTTCCACCGTTGCAACCCGCCATTACCGGCAACCTGACGTAAACCAAGTTTTTCGCGGACTAACCTCTGAGCATGCCATACCGGCATTTCCTGTGACCACTCACTCCCGTTAAATTTGAACTCACAAAAATCCAGCGGTAATGAGTTTAGATCCAACCTGCGGTGTTTAAACACAGGGCCAAACGGGTAAGACACTAAGGTTTCATTACGTTGAGGCTTAACTTCATTCTTAACCTTACCTCCCTGACGGATAACGTATAACCTTGACTGTACCGGCATAAACGCGGGTTTTATCTCAAGATACCCGTTGTTAACCACTGCGTTACACTCTTCAATTTCACCGGTTAACAGATTCCATTCTTCCACGGCCCCGCGTGTTTTTACCCGCACTTTTGTTGTATACGTTTTATCCTTGCTCATATTCGCTAAGAATAAAACGGTATAACCCTCAACTTCGCGTTCGTGGGATACAATATCGCTGACTTCAATCCCTAACTCGTCAGTCACCGAAATACTGCGGGGCAGTACCTGTGTCAACGCATTCTCCAATGCTTGTATATCCGGCAGTACTGTCATATTTTTATGTTTAAACAGTTTTTTTAGGTCAGCACTGCTTTTCCCATCGGCAAGTACCGGTAATGGTTTTATGGCAATAACCTTACCGCCGTTATTCATAAACTTTTTCAGTAAATTCATGGTATTCGAAAATAATGTTAATGCAGGAGGCAGCAGTACAACTTTATACGCAGCATTATTTATTTTTATTGTTTTCCCGGTAACTTTCCCGTATTCCTCAAGTATCATTTCATCACCGTAATCATAATCACGGTGAAGCGATATTAACATCTTCGACAAATTCTTAAACGCATCGTTATAAGGAGTAATCAAATGCTTGGCGTAAGACGTGTATAACGACCATGCTGTAGAAACAGGGTGGATAAATAAAATGTCACGGACTGCTTTACCTTCACTTAATGTTAATGACAACCTCGCAAAATAATCTTCAACCACATTGTTTTGTTTCCACCACGAGTTCTGGTAATTAAACGACGGCGGGTAGTCGCGTTTCGCGCAACCGCGTAACGTATACAACGCCAGGTGTTGACACCTGAAGTTCACGCCTAACGCGTATTGCCAATCACCCACCCATTTTTGCCCTTCAAACGTAAACTCCCAGCCTGTACAGCCATATAGTTCGGATAATACGCGTTTACGGCCAAACTGGTTAGCTACTGACGTACACTGTTTCACCGTAGTAATTTCACGGAATTGTTCCGCTAAAATATCCACCCCGGGTTGTTGTTCATAAACATACAGAGGCATAATTGCGCCGGCAGTATGAACTTGCGTATTTAACGATTCTTCTGAAAGATAATGGCCGGTAAGTTTTATCTTATGATCCTCACACCAATCATATATCTGTTTTGAGAACGCTTCACGGTAAAGCTCGGCAATTGTATGCCAATAATCATGCGAAACTTTCCGGCTTTTCACTCCATCAAAAAACAGGTATGGTACTACACCCAGGACATCATACCCCCGCTGGTTTTCAAAAAATGAAACAAATTCTATCGTCCATGGGACAAACCTCGTATTTTTTTCCGCAGGCCGGAATCCGTGTATATGCGGCTCATCCGTAAATATTCCCGGGATCGCGGTTCCAAACGCATCACCTACTTCTTTATAATACGCCTCATATGTTGTTTCAATAAACTTTTTTACGGAATCACGGCTGAGGTTATCGCAGTAAGGATACCCGTTATGCCAGTCCATCGGCTGGGATGCTTCCATTTTGAATACCGCAACTTTTTCTGTTTTCAACACTTTCTGCGGTACTTTAATATCCTGTACGCGTTTGCAGGAGCTTAGTTTATTCCCGTTAATACTCACAATAAACACCGCAAGGATTGTTTGCAGTTCAGTATCCGCAGGAAAACTCTGGGGGTACGTGTCAAGTAATGTTAAGGTTAACCCTTTTGCCCAGAATTTAGGCCCGTTCTGGGTTACTAACCCGCCGGAGAAGCCGCTAGGCCAGCGGTCTTCGTCATAGAGCCACGCATGCATCCCAACTTTTTTTGCTTCATCCACAACGCTGCGGATACAGTATAACCAGTCTTTCCCCATGTATTCAGTTTCTAACCCGTCACGCGAATGCATGAAGAACCCGCCCATCCCGACAGACTTCATGTCATTAACCTGGCGGACAAGCTCATTTGCATCCATCGTATCATTCCAGCTCCAGAACGGCGCACCGCGGTACTCAATCCCCGGGTTAACAAACAACTTTTTCATTTTTGGCAGTAACATTTACATCTACTCCTTTTTCATTTATTATAAGTTTCAAATAAATATTGATAATAATTATACAAACGTTTTTACTGAAATTGTATGTTATATTGATTGTATGTTATAATGTTTATGGAACGTTATTTATGAGGCCATAGTTTAAAGAAGGAGAATCTGATGGAAAACAAAATGTCCGGCGTGTACGCTGCAATGCTAACATTATTCAATGAAGACGGCGAGGTTTGCGAGAAACGTATCCGTAAACACGTAAAGTTTCTTATCTCTAAAGGCTTACACGGATTATACATCTGCGGCGGTACCGGTGAAGGGTTATTGATGAGTGTGGAAGAACGTAAACGCGTTGCTGAAATTGTAAAGGACGAGGCGGGTACTAAAATAAAAATTATTGCGCATATCGGCACATTAAACACGCGTGACGCTGTAGCGCTTGCGCAACATGCGGAAGATATCAAACTTGACGCATTGTCCTCAATCCCCCCGATTTATTTTAAGTATACTTTTGAAAACATCTATAACTATTATAAAACCGTAGCGGAAAGCACGAGTTTACCGTTTTATATGTATTACATCCCGGGTTCAACCGGTATATCGTTAAGCAATGACAAAATTGCGGAGTTAGGAAACATAAAGAACATAAAAGGGTTGAAGTACACAGCAACAGATTTTTATACATTACAAGACTTATTGATAAAGATGAACGGCAAATGGATTGCATTCTCCGGCCCGGACGAGATGTCCTTACCTGCATTAACTATGGGCGTTGCAGGAAGTATTGGCTCCACCCAAAACGTACTACCCGAAATATTTGTTAAAATATACAATAATTTCCATGCAGGAAAAATAAAGGAAGCTGCGGCGTTACAAAAACGTATTACCTACGCGGTGTCTACACTCCACAAATTTGGCTTCCCGGGATGGAAAGCGGCATTACAATTACGCGGGATTGATTCAGGTTACTGCCGTCCGCCGTTCACCACAAAACTGCCTGTGAGTAAACAAAAAGAACTTGCGGGATTATGGAAAAAATATTTCCCGGAATATTACGGGAAATAATGCGTTTTATATCAATAATTAACGGTTGTGTTCTGGCAATAACGTTGTCTATGGAAGCACATACTTTGGATAATTACAATAAAATTGATCTTTCAACTATACAACCGCAAAGTGATAAATTCTATACTAATCCTCTTAATATCAAAGGAATCGGCGACCCGTTTGTTCTAAAATCTTATGACGGAAAATATTACTGTTATCCCACATCCGCGAGTGACGGTTACCGCGTGTGGACATCCACCGATGCTATATATTGGAAAGGATTAGGGAAAGTTTACACCACTAAACCCAGCTCTTGGGCAAAAGCGCAGTTTTGGGCACCTGAAGTGGTGGAGTATAATGGGAAATACTATATGTACTACTCAGCCCGAAGTACAGTTGAGAAGATAAAAGGAAATATGCATATCGGTGTAGCGGTAAGCACCTCACCCGCAGGGCCGTTTCTTGATGAACACAACCAGCCGGTATTCGATTATGGATACAGCGTTATTGACGCCCACGTATTCTTTGATGATGACGGTAAGAAATACCTGTACTACTCCCGTGATTGTTCCACAAACCGTGTTGAGAACCGTAATGAGAGCCATATTTACGGTATAGAACTCAATGACAACATGGTATCTGTCAAAGGTGAACCTGTCCTTCTGCTAAAACCGGAACAACATTGGGAAAAACCGAACTACCACACTCTCTGGAATGAAGGGCCTTTTATGGTGAAGTACAAAGGCACATATTATCTGATGTACTCCGGGCAGTGTTACGCTTCGCGATGGTACGCCGTGGGATACGCAGTATCACAACAACCGTTGGGGCAATTCGCAAAGTATCCGCATAACCCGATCCTCGCTGCGGAATGGGATAAAGTATCCGGCCCGGGACACCATAGCGTATTCCTGTCTCCTGATGGAAAAGAAATGTTTATCGCGTACCATACTCATACGGATATAACAAAACATGGAAGCAACCGCCAATTATGCATTGATCGTATGGGGTTCAGGGAAGACGGTACTATTTACGCCAACGGCCCGACATTAACTCCCCAACCTGTTCCCGCAGGACTATCGTACCGGGCAAACATCGCTCCAAACGCTGTGGTTACTGCAAGTTCTGTAAATATCGCATACTCAAAAGAAGCAGTGAATGACGGTGAGGTTACTACATTGAAACGTTTTGAAAAACATGAATGGGTTTCCTCAGTAGATGATCCCGAACCATGGATACAACTTGAGTGGGAGAAAGAACATATCGTTGATACCATACTTATTTACCCCAGTATATTAAAACAACGTAAACCGTCTACCGCGAAATTGTTTTTTAGTAACCGTACATATATTGACAATATATTTTTCCCGGAAGAACCCGGCGCAGCAGTTATTATCAACCTTCCGGATACGCGGATTACATGGCTGAAAGTTGTGTTTGAAATCACAAACTCTACGTCAACATCATGCTGCGGGATTTCTGAAATTACAATACTCGGGAAGTAATTAAGTTTAAGGAAACGGCCTCCTATTTAACAAATTTTAATTCAATAAATTTTGTAGGTTGATGCAAAGTGTTCAGCATTCGAGCGAAAGACACCTGTGTCCCGCTGGAGGGACGGGTACGGCTAAGATTGAATCCCATATTCCCGTATTTCCCAATATCTTTTAACGGCAACCTTATTTCGATTGACCAATAATCTTCGTATTTCTTAACAGCAGACTCACAAGTGCTTTCCCACACACGGCTGCGGGACCGGCCGGAATTATAACAACTTTGATCTAACAAAACATTGTTTGTATTAATAATAAAATGATAATACTGTATTTGCTGACCTGCGGGAGATATGAAGAGTTCAATATTATCATCAAGCCATACCTGGTCGTCATGTTTGATAATATTAGCCGTAACGGTTGACATATTGGGTTCATAACATTTTATGCCGATATACAGATTATTATCATCATACGCAAGATAGCCCGTTGTGCCTTCTGATACAGGCTTGAGGTTTATATCACGGAAAGGGCGTATATTAACCGTAGTAGTTGATTTCCATTCCTCGTCACTGATAATACCGTCAATAACGTATGTTCTTGTAGTACTTCTTACCTCCATAGTCCTCACCCAGTGTGAAGGCACTGTGGATAAGCCGTTAGGTACTAACTGGTACGATACTGTTTTATAAAACCCTGTCTCCGGTATGGTAGACACACTGAACTCGCGTTCTTCATGGCATCCACCGGAATATTCTTCCCTCCCGTTATGCCGTTCATCGATATACCAATTAGGATTATAACCCGTAAGAGTATCAGTACTCGCAAGCGCGTGAGTGGAATCCGGGGTTAAGTCATAAAACTTTGAATCTATATGATCGTCATACACTTCAAAGTACCGGTACCCTGCAAGCGGAATATCTGCAAGGTCACAGGTTGTAACATTAGTAACATTACGTTTTTTTACTAACGAGTTAGAATGACTATGGCCGGAAAGATACAGTATTACACGGTTCATTGAGTTTTTATCAAGTACCGTTTGAAGGTCAAACCCTTCTCCCCCCAGCCGGTCAGTCATCCCGCGGTTACCTCCGCGGGAGAAGTATACAGGAAAATGCGTGGCAACTATTGTAAACGAACTGGGATATTGTTTTAGTTTATTATCAATCCAATTAACAGTATCATCCGCTGACGTATGCCGGAATGTTGCAAGTATAAACACCGTGTTTTTATACGTAAAATCATACCTCCACGTGTCGGTACCAAAAACACGGCAATACCTTGTTTTATCCCAGTCAGCCAAAGCATCGCCGCTGTATTCATAGTCGTGATTCCCTCCGATGAACCGCACCGGGCAGTTAAGCTTTTCAGTTAATTTTTTGAACTTAGCTAAACTACCGATATCGCCTCTGTTGGTAAGGTCACCGGTTATAATTATAAAATCCGGGATATTATGATTCTTTTGCGTATTAATAATTTCAGTAAAAAGATTAAAATTATCTGTATTCTGCAAAAACCAAGACGATTTTATTGTGTCAGTGTCAATTATATGAGTATCCGAGATATGCGCAAAAGTATACTTTGGTTTTGTTTCCGTTGCGTTTAATGGTTGCGACGATGATATCAAACTGATGATTATTAATAAAACAAGCATTACATTTACTCCTTATTACTTATGATAAACATTTCTTTAATAATAGTTTATGATATAAACTTGTATAAATAAACTAATAATATGAAGATTTATGCGTGTTCCTACTCAACATGTTTTGTATAATTATAGTTAATGAATATTGTTAAAAGAACAGTCTATCTTATTTTGTTCATCATCCTTTCTATTCCTTCACTATACGCTGAGACACAGATTACAGAAGGCGTGTATTTCAGTTCAATGACAATCTCCGGACCGAACAATATATTTATTGTTAAACTTGACCGGGCGTATATTGACCGGTATAAATTCCAAAACGGAATGTCTGCCGGGAATGTGTATCATAACCGCGAATATACGAGTTCAATATTTTCACGGTACGATAAACCAGGAAACAACGTTATTGCCGCTGTGAATGCCGGGTTTTTTGAATCAGACGGTGAAGCACGAGGCGGAATTATCTACGAAGGCAATGTTATTCAAGATTTTGAAACTTTTAATACACGCATGGCGTCATTCGGGCAATTATTCGACGGGACACCGGTGATAAATAAAGTTACTAATAAATCGTTAAAACTCACACTGCCAGATGCAACAACACATTTTGACCGTATAAACAATGACCGCGGTGCAGGACAGCTTATACTTTACACTCCGGAATGGTATTCTACTACGAAGACAGCGAATACACCCAGCGTAGAAGTAGTCCTAAAAAATGTAAGTTTCCCGCTTAGCCCCGGGAAAGAACAGGCCTGTACGGTATCCGCTGTTTATAACAGTACAAACACGGTTATTCCAAAAACCGGATTAGTTATATCAGGCCACAAAAATTCTGCGACACTGTTATCCGGACTAAAAGCCGGGGATACCGTAAAAATATTGTTAGAACTATCAGATCCTGTATGGAACAACGTACGTGGCGCGGCTACGGGTTTAGGCTGGTTAGTACATAACAGCGTGGCAAACACTTCCGCCTGGGGTACCGGCGGGATTTACGATTACGCCAACCCGCGTACGGTTATCGGGTTTAACGATCAGTACATATACATGGTGCTTATTGACGGGCGGACAACTGCTAGTGTCGGTATGACCTTTACGCAGATGGCATCGTTTTTGATTAATACATTGAACTGTAAAGAAGCTATGAACTTTGACGGCGGAGGGTCGGCCTGTATGGTAGTCAACGGCGTTGTTGTTAACCACCCGTCAGGCGGTGTGGAACGTTCTGTTGGCAACGCAATGATGCTGGTGGAGATACCTGTAAAAGAACAGATACCTCCGGAAGGATGGACAAACTTTGTATCCCTCAATTCTGACAACACTGCTGTTCAAGAAAATGATATTGTTGATATCACCAATCCTATATGCAAAATTGATGTTAAGGATACGGATTCCGGAATTAATCCGCAGTCCGCATATTACAAATACTCAAATGACGGCGGAGCGACATGGCCACAGACATGGCTCACGGCAGTATGTACTAATTTAGCAGGTACGACTAGTTACTTCACAATAACTTCCAGCGTGCAGTTCACCACAACATCGCTTGTGAATAACCGTATAAAGTTTAAAGTCAGTGATAACGCAGGAAATTATGATGAAAGCAGAGAGTATACGGTACGCATAGCTACATATAATATTATTGACACCGTACCGCCTTCAAATCCTACAACATGTTATTCATGGTCGAGTTCATCCAAAACGTTTCAGGTCGTAGATAATATATGGCAGAATGCCTGTGATAAACCATATTTTGAATGGACCGGTGCAAGCGATAACCAGTCCGGTATCTTAGGATATTCCGTGTGTTTTAGCACAAATCCAGGAGAAGTACCCACAACGGAAATTACGCAGCCGAATAATACAGCACTAAATCACTATACTGTTAAAGAAAGTATTTCTGGAGGTGAAACGTCTTACCTGATCGTCCGTACATGCGACGGGACAATGAACTGGAGCACCGCAAAAGTGTTATTCACCACGAAATACGACGATGTTCCTCCTAATCCTGTAACACAACTTATATTGAGGCCGGGGTTAGACAATGTGATGTTAACATGGTCCACACCTGAAGATAATGTTTCTTCAATAAAATATTATAACGTTTACCGCACAACAATTGAGATTGATCTCTACGGCGTATTAACTGGTACAACAAGTAATAATTACTATCTCGATTACAGTGCTATTGTAAACACAACATATTATTACAGAATTGAACCTGTAGATTATGCCGGGAATCCGCAGGCAAACGGTGATACGGTTGAATCTATTCATTACACTATACCAAATGGGATACAGCCACCGTTATTATGCCGCGGATGGGCTTCAATAAATAAAATTATTGAACTTAATTTTGACACTTGGCAAAACATTACATTCCTGCCGTACTTCGAATGGTCCGGAGCGTTTGATACCCAAAACAGTATCTCCGGATATTCTGTCTACTGGGGTAAAGACCCTGAAGCGGATCCCGGAACTCAAACTTATCAAAGTGATAACAAGTACTCAGTTACAGTTTTTGATGCTTTAAATCCTGCTGAATTTGAAGGAATTTATTATCTCCGTTTACGTACAAGAAACGGTCTTGGAGAATGGACATCACCCTCAACGATGTTCATTTTTAAGTACGACAAAACTCCTCCGGGGGCAGTAACAAAATCGGCGTTAACAACAGAAAACTGCGGAGTAACACTCACCTGGGATAATGCTGAGGACACCCTAAGCGGGACAAACGGTTATAAAATACTTAGGTCTACAGATATTATGATTTTGAGTTCATTAATTGAAACCCTGACACAAAAAGTGACAACATATTCCGATCTAACAGTTTCCGTAGGTACAACGTATTATTATCAACTCCAGGCAATTGATGCTGCAGGGAATACACAAACCACGGGGAATGTTATCAAAGGTATTTTTGTTACAACAAACACCATAGGTTCTTCTGAACTTACCATAACATTATCCAATGCCGGCGGTGAGGTTATCAACATCCCGGGAAATGATATTAAAATCAACGCTGTGTTCACGGGAAGTAGTGTGCCATGTTCATCCAAACTGTATTACCGTATAAAGGTTAATACAGGGCAACCCGAAAACTGGTCTTCACTATATACCCGGGAATTACAAAAAGTTGATTCAACAAATTATAACGGCGTAATCCCGAAAAATGTTATCACCGATAAAACAGCAGGTATTGAGTATTACGTATCCGCATACGACACTTCCGGTATAATTTACTTAAGCAATGCAACAACCATAGCTTTTGAACTAACAAAATCAGCGTTAATACGCAACAACCTCGGCGGGATTATTACATTAATTGACGGTAATACCAGCGACGGAAATGCGCGCTTACTACTCCCAGCCGGTGCATTAGATGAAGACACAATCCTTACCTTTGGAATGACCGGTATTAATACAGTACCGCAGTTGAAAAATAATGATTTTGTGGATACCAGTTATTCAGACCGATGCGTTGCTGTGTATACCGTAACACCTTCGGGGACTGGCCTAAACTCATATGCAACACTTACATTGCTGTACTACGACACAAATAATGATGGTATGGAGGACACCAGAAGTATTCCGGAAGATAAACTCGGTGTTTTTTGGTATGATGACAACCTTGCAGAGTGGCGGTATCTAGGCGGTAAGATTGATACACAGCAAAATACATTAACAGTACCGGTAGGACATTTTAGTTCATTTGCCGTATTTGCGGTAAACTTAAATAATATCTCAGCCTCAGCGTTTAAACCGCGGGAACGGATTGTCACGCCAAACAGTGACGGCAAAAATGATGCTGCTATATTCAACGGTATCCACAACTATTACGCATTGGCGTTAGAGGATGATAAAACAACCGGCGTTAAAATCTATACCCTCACAGGTAAACTTGTCTGTGAATTAAAAGATACCGATACTTGGCAGGGAACGGATACAGAAAATAACTTCCTCGAAAACGGTGTGTACATTTATCAGTACACCGTCAACGGTCAAATGGTTTCCGGTACGATCGTTATTGCGAAATAGCGCAGGATATTTTCTTTACTTATTTATACCCTATGAAATCCACAACACCTGATGCATTAGTTATTTCAGCTTCCACATCTTTTAATACAACACCGGTTGTTGTTTTACTGTCTGTACAGTATATATGCACTTCAAACGGGCGGTAAGTATCGGAATACTTATTATTCTGTACTCTCACACCACGATTTTCGGATAATACGTTAAGATTATCCGTGCGCATAATTTCCGGGATTACAAACTCATCCTTAACAGTATTTGAAGTTGTGTTCACTGTAAACAAATAATAGTTTTCCTTGTACTTCTTCACCACCCCGTGAATACCGGTCAACACTTTGATTTCCCCCGCAGGAACAGTGTCAGTACCTAACAGAATAACATCTTCCACTGCTTTGATTTCCTTAATAATATACGGGATCCCGAGTTTTAATGCCGGGTAATTTATGGCATCCTGGTATTTATAATAATTATACCCTCTCGCACCATAGACAATCGGTAGCCATTGCATACACCGTTGTTCCGTAAACGACGGTGCACGGTTTAACGGGTGGTTAACCCCGCCGTAAAAGGTTTGCACAGTCATCCCTACGAGTTTACGGTTATTCCCCGCAACCTTTGCAGCATTAAGAAAATCTACCATATACATCATTGGATGAGTATAAGTCCCGTCACTTTTTGGGCGTGGGTACGGGTCCGGGAAGAAAATGTCAAGTGCATTGTAGTACGTCATGATACCGCGATCAATTCTGTCATTACATATAACTACCGGATGATACGGGTCAATATCAGAAATTAATTCATACGCTTCTTCCAGAACATTCCTGTTTATACGTTTCATCTCGGGTTCATCTATAAGGTAGTAACACATAACCGCAGGATGCGTACTTACAGCGTTAATAATGGATGTTAGATCATTCCTAGTTTTTGCAGTGAGTTCATCATTATCATAAAAATATTTGTAAATACCTGCTAAACCCAATGGCATTAACTCGCCATACATCTTATTTTCTTTCAGTTCATCCATCAACCTGGTATTTTTCCCCAGCAATAAACCATCCGCACCGGTATCAGCAAGGTCTTTAACCGTCCCCGCTCCGCCCCACCAAATAATTGGGAATTCAGGCTTACCGTTGACTATCAGGTTGAGATTACTGTCCACCCGCGCTTCAAGTGCAGGCGACTTCGCAAGTTTCCTAACTTTTTTACTTTCTACTGTGCGAAATACACCATTATCTAAATACTCGCAGGTGAGCGTGTAAGTCCCCACAGGGATTTGTTTTATATCAAGTTCGGTTAACCCGCTGTTCTTATACTGTTCCGCAGAAGCTAACACTTTACCGTTGTCATCCATGAACCTAAACACTAACTTATCCTCTTTTTCATTCCAAAAAGTAGGATCAACCGTTGCGGAGGCAATTAACACATCAACTGTTTCATCATAATAAATATTGTTTTTATAAAAAGGCTGCTTAATATCAATGGTTAAAAGATGAGAGAGACGCGCCGGAGTTTTCTGATACAGAGTACAGATTTCGCCTTTGCTGTCAGATAGACTATACAATATCATGATATTGCGTTTATCTTCAGCATAAAACGAAATCTCGGTTTCTTCTATTTTACCGGGCACTAATAAATATTTACTGTCTTTTACAACACTCTGTTTCCCAGCCCAGGCGGAGAATAAGACACTTGTTTTATTCTTACTATAATTTGCAAATTCCACGATTGGCGATATTTTTACGTTTTCACCTTCATGAACAATACTAACTTCCTTGAATGAGATTGAACAACAATACCGGGCTGTGTCAACTCCGGTTAAAGCCCGTGTGATATCAAAAGTATCCGGATTAAGGAACCACCCGTTTTTTGCTACACTACTGTCCTCTTTCATTTTCACCATCCCGGCACGGCGGGTACGGCAGAGGTTTAACCTTACCACGTTTTTAAGCCGTTCTTCCGGTGTTATTGACGCAAAGGGTACTACAAGTTCAGCAGACCATTGCCCTGTACCTACATTCGCAGAAGAATAACATATAAGGTTATCAAATAACAGCGGAGTTTTACCTTTGTCTGTGCGGTACTCAACATCATGATTACCATTCGCGCTTATAATGAAATGGTAAAACCCTTCACTATCAGAATCAGCGTCAATCATTACCTCAACACAATCGTCAAGGTTAGCTTTCTTCCCAAAATCACGTGTGCTGTCACGGATAAGTTTCGCTGTACTGCTTTCTTCACAGACAAACCCGAAGTAAAACGCTGTATCATCATGCGTTACATACGCAACGGTTTTCATTACAGGTACTTCTGTGGTTTTGTGTACCGCAAAATTATCGTATTTATTTGCAGACTTCCAAAGTGGATCATCAAGTTTACCGTCTATCTTTATAGCAGGAAAGGAATATGCGGTTGATGCAAAAAGGTTTAACATCCATACTGCGATCAACCATACCATACCGGCGAACAAATGTACTGCATTTTTTTTAAATACCATATTTTTTTATCCGTTCTTCAATGCTTTCCAGTTTTCCGCAATAATTTTTGGGACATTATCCTCACCAATTACTTCATAAATAAACGGGCCCGGGTATTTATGTTTGACAAGTAACTGCAATATTTCTTGCCAGTTATTAACCCCTTTCCCGGGTAAAACATGCCGTTCATCTTTACGGTCATAGTCTGATACATGTACGGTACAAACCAGTGGCCCTACACGGTCAAGAAATTCTTCTGTCATTTCAATGATTGAATGGTTCATATCGCAACACACACCGATTTGAGGATACGGTGCAATAATAGATTTGATATCATCACTACAGTTCCCCAAACTAGTATCATCTTTCATATTTTCTAACGCAATCTTAAGTTTATACTCCCCCGCGAGTTTTGAGAGTATCCCTAAAGATTCCTGGCAGTTATGAAACCGTTCCTGCCGTTCTTCAGGTTCAACATTACTCGGGCTGGCATGTATGATCAACCGTTTAGGGCCATACTTCGCGATCCACGGTATTATTTCTGTATATGTATCAATCACAAGTTTACGCGCTGCAGTGTCCCGTGTGGAAATATCCCACGGTTTGCCGTAGGTTAGATGCAAGGATATTAATTCCAGGTTGTTGTCATGTATAGAGTTAAGAATAGTTTCTGCCTTAGTGCGGATATTCGCGAAAAAGTTGGTAATCGGCTCTTTTGACGGTAAGATCATTTCTATGCAGTCAAACCCGGCATCTTTATAATTCTTCATTGTATGAGGATTTGAAAATGAGTACAAACTCCCTAGTTTCCATTTTGCAATTTCTTTTTTGTAATCCATTTATAACACCTCTTTCGGTCTTAATCATCACTATCCTTAGTTTCTTTAACCGGTTTAGCTGTTTTTGCCTTCACCCGGCCATAACCTTTAGTAAATTCTTGTATACACCGTAGTTCTGTAAGTTCTGGCTTCTCCCCAACTTCTTTTACTAAAGCGTCATACATTTTGGTAATGATATCCTTATACTTTTTATCCCCAGCGAGGTTAGTATATTCCTCAGGATCTTTCTCAAGGTCAAAGAGTTCATATACCGTTTTACCGTTCTCAGCCGTAGGAGTATGAATAATAAGTTTATACTTCCCCTGCCGTATCATTGTCATACCGGACGCAATGAGATGCGCGTAGTATTCCGAAATCGCGATGTCTTTCCATTCACTTTTGGGGTCAGACATTAACGGCACTAATGAATCACCATCCCAGTTGTTCTCAGTTGTAACCCCGCTAAGGTCCACTATTGTTTTTGTAACATCGACCAGCGAGCACACGTTATCCCGGCGCTGCCCTTTCTGCCATTGATCAGGGTATTTTATGATCAACGGGATTTTGGTTGCAGAATCATACATATTATTTTTCCACCATAAGCCGTGTTCACCCATATTCTCGCTATGGTCGGTAGTATAAATAATTATTGTATTATCCTCATACCCTGTTTCTTTGATGGTATCCAACACTTTACCTATTTCTTCATCCACCCATTCGGTTAACGCGTAATAGTATTCCCTTGCTTTTTTTACGTATTCTTCCGGTACTTCTTCATAATTAAAATTGTACCGCAGGTGCTGGTAGTTCAACGGCAACTTTTCTACGTAATTCTTCGGGAGTTTAGGAGATGGGACCTTGTCCTTGTAATTAAGCCAGTATTTTTCCGGTACTATCAACGGAAAATGAGGGGCAAGGTAGCCGACTATCATGAATAACGGCTTATCTTCCTGCGGTTTGCGGTTCTTCAGAAACTCAATTGTTGCAGAGGTAACATTGCGATCATGTTTTAGGACGGAAGAAGTGTCGCTGGAAGCAATCTGTGTGAACCTATTACTAATCCCGGGAATAGGTTTTGTGATATCAATAGTACTGCGTACGCCTTTACCTGTCATAAACACTTTATTCATATTCCCACCGATTTCGGTCATACTATGACGCCGGGTACCGTCGAGATGCATTTTCCCGCAAAGTATTGTTTCATACCCTGAATCGTTCAACACTTTCGATACCGTTGGGTAGTCTTCTGTTGGCAGCCAACAGCGGTTATTCCACACGCTACAACGGGAAACATATTGTCCCGCCAAAAACGAGTTACGGGACGGGACGCATAACGGCGAGTTTGTGTAGCAGTTCGTGAACGTAACACCTTGATTGCTTAGCTTATCAATATTTGGTGTCTTCACTATTTGGTTACCATAGCAGCCCGATATTTTTTGATTATGCTCATCCGACATTATAACAATAATATTCGGCCGTTTGGATTTAACCGCTTCAGACTGGATTGTTTCCGCTGCCGGAATACTTGTTTTTAATGTGAATAACGCAATAATCCCTGTTGTAACTTTGAATACTTTGTTAGTTTTCATTAAAAAAACCCTTTCTTAATCTCTTGATTTGATAATTGTTGTATTTTACAATAAATAAGGCCTTATTCCAATAATCTTTTTTCTGACTTAATAAATGTATTTTCGGTAGTTAATACTTCTACATAAAATTCAATCTTTACTTTATCACCATCCATAGGGATACTGAACTCAAATGGATAAATTTTATCAACTACCTCTTGCCATTTACCGTTTATCTCTATGTTTTTATAACACAGTTTTGCTGACTTAACACGTGACGCTAAAGCGTCGGTGTATATATACGCACTTTTTAAATTGTCACCCATATGAATAACCATACCTGTCATATTCCCGAACGGCGTTTTTATACTAACAAAATCTTTGGCTGGCTTAGGATTGATTTTTTCTCCAAAAAACCTGTCCTGAAACCTGGGTTTAACCTCAATTCCGTTAATAGCAATCGCAGTGATCCCAGCGGAAGAGATTTTAGTGCTGATACTGCCGGGAGATATTTCAATATCAGGATATGCTATGTTATCTTTCCAGGCCTGTGTTTTGTATGATTTACCCGGATCATAAGGGATAATCTCTTTATTTAAGGCCGTCTTAAAATCAATATCGTTTTTTGATTGGTTCAAAAATACTATATATAACTTATTATTACCATAACCGGCAATATAGTTTACTTGCGCAGTGTCTGTCCGAAGTAACTTCAACGGCATATAAAGCCTTACATTGTTGTCATTATAAAATGTACCGGGACGGTCACCATAAATACGGTTAACCATATACGCATAATTTTTTAACTGGTAAGACGGGAATGATATCTTACCCTTGGATTTTGTATATGCTTCCGATATCATGTAATCTATCAGGAATGAAATCATCGGCCATACGTGGTTATAATGAAAACTGTTATAATTCAAATCTTCAAATTTACGTAGAGGGTATTCCGGTTTTTCATAAACAGTGGTATAAGATCCTTTAATGTTATACCCCGGGAAACTGGAATACCTTCCCACTACCGCCCAGCGTGCAAGGTCGTTAAACATAATTTCGCCTGTACAATACCCTAGTTTCAAAAAGTATGCGGGATAGTTTGCCATAAATATTACGCGATGAGACGTATGTGTCCCCGCGCATTCCGAGCATAATCCAATCTCGGATACACGCCATGCAGGAACTTTTTCTTCGGGTACAGCAATCGGGGACATACTTTTTCTCTTATTTTTTGTTAACGGCGCAAAACCGTCTTGATTCACCAAAACCGTAGTATCAGGTACAGGGGGAGACACATATATACTTGTTGTAAATAACCTCGCGGCTTTTACGCTTGCATCAAGATATTTTTTATTCCCGGTTTCCTCATATAACTCATATAAGTCTATCCATAACGGCGCAAGGTCTATCCAGAACGACCCTCCGAGGCCCAGAAAATCCTTTGCATTTGTATTCACACGTTTATCTATATATTCATCCGCCATCTTCAAAGCCGTATCTAAATACTCCGTAGTACCGCTGAGTTTGTACAACATAAGTTCGTTGTACCATCTACCTCTTTCAGATTTATTGCGGATCTCGTATAAACTTCTTGCACGGTTGTAAAACACAGACGCACGCCCTTTAGAAATCAAAGACAATACTGCGGCATCAGAGAAGTTCATGCATGCACGCCCTAATGTTGATGACGGCACCTGGCCGTCTGCATACACTTCATTTTCCCCTACTTCTGCGGGTTTAAACAACGATGTTTTTCTTGACATAAAATATTCAAGCATAGGCAGGACACGGGTATTATATATTTGTTCGTTATCAGTAAGGATTGCAAGTTCAAGCGGGTGAACCGGTGAAACATTCTTTACCGCACCGGGAACGTCTGTTTCATAACTATACCCCTTTTGTTCTTTTACCCAAATACCATATTTATCACTCATCGCATAGTCAATCATGTTTTCGATTGTATTATTCATTGAACCTGTCCCGCTGTTATCCCGCATATCTCTCAAGCCATAAACTTTTTGGACAACATAACGATATGTATCAAACCAATCACCTGGCTTGATAATAATACGTGTCTTAAAACTATACTTATCGCCAGGGTGCATCAAAGATTCCTGTGTTCCTAATACAGGCGAAAATATTAGTGGTTGAGCGTACCCCCTGGTATTTCTGATCATTACTCCAAACCTGGAATTTTGCGCTGTTGCCAACCGGAAACGCAATTCTTCTTTATCCACTGCCAATACAGTGTTTATCCCTTTGGAAGCAATCATCACCATTGGAACTTGACAAACGTATTCGGGTGTAAAATATGGTTGCAATGGAAACCGTTTCTCGGTCCATATAGGCGGTTGAAACAATATATTGGCTTCTTCTGGCACGATCTGAGGCAATCCTGAAAATCCTATAGAAAAATATCCTGTTGTCATTGGATAAAACATTAAATTCACCTGTATGTCAGATGTGTCATTATATAAAGACAACTCTGCTTTAATCTTGAACTCACTGGTTTCAGGAAAGTTATATTGAAGAATACCGTTGTTAACCACACAATTATCGGCTGTAAGTTCTACAACTTTTCCTGCTTCAAACAAATTCTTTGTTGCCTTACCTTTGGCAACAGATTTCCAGGAAGGGACTTTGTAATTGAACAACGTTTCTGATGAACGTTTCTCATCAATACCTATTTTTGGGCTGTAGTTCACGAGTTTAGGATTATTTTGAGCGTATATTACCGTGAATTTTGGAAGTATTAAAGGATAACTAATATTTTCTGTATCAACAACAAACGAGTGCCCTGGTTTAAGCACAAATTTGTATTGCGGATTATTCACAGTTATTTCGTTTCCCATAGCCACCATCGCCCAGCTTGGGAGAATACAACAAAGCATAACCACAGAGAATGTTTTATTAAAATATTTCAAACACTATCCTTTTAATAATGCCTGCCAGTTGTCGTACAACATTTTTGGGCTTGCTGCGCTACCCATTACTTCGTACATAAACGGGCCGGGGTAGTTGTACTTAACCAGTAACTTCAGGATATTCTGCCAGTTATTCACGCCTTTACCGGGTAACATATGCCCTTCTGCCTTACCATTATAGTCTGATACGTGTACCGTACAAATTCTGGAGCCTATACGGTTAATAAAATCTTCTGTGGTTTCCAATAATGAATGGTTCATATCGCAACACACACCGATTTCCGGGAATGGGGAGATCAACTCTTCCACCGCAGCACCGCTGTTACCTAAACTTATATACGATAACAGGTTTTCTACTGCCACCTTGATATTGTACTCATTCGCATACCGTGAGAGTATACTCAAAGACTCACGGCAGTTATGCGTGCGTTCATCCCGTTCCGCAGGCTCTACATCCCCTGGGCTGGGATGGACAACCAGCCTTTTTATCCCGTACCCGGAAATCCAATTTATTATCTGTGAATACAGCTCAAGTACAGCTTTCCGAGTTTCACTTTTACGTGAAGAAATGTCTAACACCGGGCCAAACGGCAGGTGTAACGATACAAGTTCAATATTTTCGGATACTATTGTTTCAACAATTCTTTGCGGTTCTTTATCGCGGATAATGTCATTAAAATAATTTTTGGGCGGTATATCTCTTGGTAAGCCAAATTCTATACAGTTAATCCCGGCTTCCGCGTATTCCCTAACCGCTGATTTTCTGCGGGCAGTATATGAACTCCCTAGTTTCCATTGTTTAATAACTTCTTTGTAATCCATATTTTTAGGTTCATCATTCATATTTTATATATTCATCCTAAATCACTTGTTTTAAAAAGCGGGATTAATAATACGTATTTTTTAACTAACCGGTAAACTGTATACACACCCGCAGTAGTGTTGATGATAAAGGTTATGTAATTTTGAAAAATCAACACTTTTTTTGTACCCATCCTTTTTTTTGAAATCACGTACCAGAAAACTTTTACTATCTATTTCTAACCCTGTTTTATTGACAATCCCGGCATTCTTATGCGGGCTTACAGTCAGAGTTGTAGCAAAAAACGGGATATTCATTTCTGTTGCTTTCTTATAAGTTTCCTCTAACCTTATCTTGAAACATACCCCGCATCTTTTCCCGCCTTCAGGTTCATTCTTATAAATATCAGTTAATTCCAGCCATTTAATATTATCGTAACCGGCTACTATAAGATCAATCTCAAGAGTTTTTGAAACATACTGCACAACTTCCAGGCGTTTATCGTATTCTTCACGCGGATGAATATTAGGATTACAAAAAAACCCTGTTACCCTATAATTTTCTTCTTTCAGCTGTGAGATTACAGAACTTGCGCAGATACCGCAGCAGATATGAAGCAATACCGGCGCTCCGTTACCATTGATTTTATCTATCTGCATTTTTTTCGTCATATACCTTTGAATACCCTTCTCAAATACATTTGATCAAAAAACGATTTCCTACTTCACACGAAATGGAACATTTGCAGTCCCAACATGCCCGCTTGCGCCATCGTATACATAACAATAAAGCCGGTAATATCCCGGAGTGGATGGGGTAGTAATATTTTTTGCATGTACATCACCAGGATCGTCACGCATTGAAACATCCACTATATCTGCAGGTTGTTTTGTAAGATCCGTATGCAATTCTTCCCGTAGTTCGTACCTATAACGCAATTGTTCTCCCTCATCGTGTGTAATTTCTACCATAGCACGATATTCTGTCTCAGGTGATAATACAATATTTTCATACGCGCGTTTGTTGTCAAGATACATAATTTTAATCCTGGGCGACATATTTGCGGGATACTTTCCTGTCCAGGAAAAATACATTTCGTCGTAGATCGGTGTTTTCATGGTTTCGCTGTCTAATAACATATTATACCATGTATGCGTACATCCCACCACTCTCGCGAGCTTGAATGCATATGAACCGATACACCTGCCGGATACTGACGGGGAGGTTATAAACGCAGCATACCGTGAACTATAAACCGGTGCTTTGTCATAACTTGACTGTTCAATCGGCGCACCCCAGGTAGTAGTTATAACTTCATAACTCGCGTTACACGCGAATTCGGTGATAAGGTACGGCCCCGGCCAGCCTCCATACTTTGGCGCCGGGCCGGTAATGTTTTGATGCGCATTCTTTAAATGTTTATAAGCATTAACCGCAACAATATCAATCTCCGGTGCGTATTTTATCACGTTTTGAACTTTTTCAGGGCTTGACCCGGCAAGTACGGCAACCGTTGGATGGTTAGGGTCAACTTTTTTTATGTACCTAGCAATATCGTTGATAGCTTTATAGCATTCCACATCTTTTGTATTAGCCTCTACCTCATTACCTACCGCCCAGGCGAGTACTGCGGGATGGTTTTTGTATTTATCCACTACAGAAATTAACCGGGTATACTGCTCAGCAACTTCTTTTTTACTACCGGCATAAGTAAACCCCGGGTTTTCCTGCCGCATATGCAACCCGAACAAAAGTTTCATTCCAAGATCCTGCGCACGGTCAAGTATATCGTATCCGTTTAAGTACACATAACTGTATAACCTCGCGGAATTCGCTCCAGCTTCATGCATTTTTTCAATATCTTCCACCCCGCATACGCCTTTCACAAAAAATTCATTTCCATTAACGGTAAGAGCGTATTTCCCGATAGAATTATCCTTTACTATTTTAACTACAGATGGAATATCCGGGTACCTCGATTTTTCAGTAGGCACAACAATTTCAGTAGTTTTTGCGATAACTACAGATGTTGATACCAATACGCACTTAACCGCATCCGCAGCTGTATTCCCATCGTCATTACACTGTATTAGGATATAATTACTGTTATAACTCATCCTAAGATTATACCTGCCGATAAGGTTCCACTTCCCGCAGTTCTTTGTTTGATCAACCTTGATACCTTTATTTAGCCCGGTTCTATCTTTAACAATAACACTTATAGCATCCGGCCTGTTCTCTCCATCCGGCCAGCTTATGTATATATCATACTCCCCGGCGGTTTGAATATTAGGTGTCCATTTAGCGTAAGTCCACGGATCATTTTTTGTGCATTGCAGATAATCAGTGCCATAACTATCTGCTGTGTTTACGCAAACCGTCCATGCTGAGGATGGAACGCTGGTAAACCCTTTATCAGTATTATCAACCACAACTTCTGTAGCAGCTGCAAAAGCAATGGCCAACGGAAAAAGTGTTAATTGTAACAACACGGGCAAAGTAAAACGTAACATCATAGTTCCCTTTATTTAAATTAACTTGCTGTTTTGACCCACTATTAACATCCAATAATAACACGTTCCTCCCTTTTAATTTACCGACGATTGTATTATAGATCCCTCCGGGTCAATTTTCAATGTTAAACTGGGTCATAATTCAATGTTATTTTGCACATGCAGCCTCCTGTATAAGTATTATATGCTCCCATCTAAGATAATAGCAAAAAAATGTGTCCAGATTAGTAAAAAGACAAATCCTATGGGGATTTAACCCTATATATGCAATTTTACCTAAGGTTCGAAATTGTGCTACAACCTGTAGCACAAATACCATGGGGGCTTAACGGCACTGCAAAAATATATTTCTAATAACAAATATGCGGATTTACCCAATGTTACCCTTTACAGTATACGTTTAACTACCAAAGTAAACGTATTATTATCAAACGGTTTAGGTAAAACCAAGTCTACTTGAAGGTCCACTAAACATTTAAATAGTTCTTCAGTAGGTTCAGAACTAACAACTATTATCTTGGTATTTTTGGTGTCCGGGTTGTTTCTAATATGCTGGCAAATTGCAAGTCCATTACAACCGGGTAAATTATAGTCTGTAATAACTAAGTGCGGTTGAAAAGCTGCTATCTTTTGCATAGCGTCCAATCCGTTATAAGAAACTTCTATTTCTGGTATAGGATCAATTCTTTTTAATAGGCGTACGATAATGGCGACAATCTGTCGTTCATCGTCTATAACCAATATTTTGGGGGTTCGCTGATGTTCCATACTAAATCACCTTCAGCTCCATAAAAAGTGGGGCGCATATCAAACAAAACACTATGTCTTAGAACATATTTCCAATAGTGAAATAGAACTGCATTTGGTTAACTCCCGGTTTGTTCAACGGTAAACCCCAGTCAAACCTTAACGGAAACACTGGTGTCGTAATCCTAATCCCAAAACCAACCCCGGCTTTGAGTTCATTTGCAGAATTGCCTATATTCAATGAAATATCTTCAGGCCGTTCCCACGCGCCGCCGATATCGGCAAACACAGCGCCTTGCAGCATCGTCTTTCCATTATCCATCGCTAACGGAAATTTGTATTCAAAATTACATACGGTCATATATTTACTACTCCCTGCGGGGCCAATTTCACCATAATCATAACCGCGCACAGTATCACCCCCGCCGATATGAAAATACTCGCTCAACAACTGTTTATCAGGTTCAAGATACTGTGATACATACCCAACCTTTGCGCTGGCTGAAAATACAAATTTCCAAAAGGTAGGGAAAAACCATGCGGTTGAAACTATAGGTTTACAAAAATGCGCTTCCGCACCCAATGGCCCACCTGCTACCTGCAACGACAAAGAGTTCCTCGAACCTTTGTTGGTGTCAAAGATATTATCACGTTTATCATATGCTACGCCTACTGTGATTTTAGAAATATCCGGTGAGTAGTATATTTTATCCATATACTCAGTCAAGATTTCATAAAAATCCACTTGCTCAAACGAGTACCCTGCGCTCAACGACATATATTCTGATAACTTCGGAGTGAAAGTTAATGCCACACCTCTCCGTCTTTCTTTATAAGCATCAGATACCGTACCGTAATATAGCGAACTATCAGTATTAGATATACTTGATGTAAAAGCGATAGGTTTACTTAAGAACCACGGATCTGTAAAACTTATCTCATAATTTTGCTTGCTTTCTCCAAATTCTACCTGCATATTTAGCCGGTACCCGTATCCGAACAGGTTCATATGTTGCACCTGCAGCGTACCTACCAACTTATCCGTAGAAGAATACCCCATACCAGCCGACATCATGCCCGGCTGACCGTCTGCCACCATGAACACGACGTCAACGAGGTCCGGGTTTTCTGTGGGCTGGATATCAATTTTTGCGTCTTCAAGAAACCCGAGGTTGTTAAGCCGTTCCATAGTACGCCGAATTTTGTTTGCCAACAGCGGCGAACCAGGTTTCACCAGTATCTCGCGGTCAATCACATTGGTTTTGGTATACGTGTTGCCATCAACATATATCTTGTTGACATACACGATATTGTTTTCTGTAACAATAAACGCAATACCTACCTTCCCGGTATCCGTGCTTTGTATCAATTCCGGCACCACTTGCGCACGCAAGTACCCGCGGTCCGCATACATCTGGTGCAACAACGCCAAGCTGGTATCATGTTTTTCTTGGTTGAACACCTGTTTTTTTTCGTATGTTAAAACAGCTTTCAATTCTTTCTCAGGAATAACGCTGTTACCAGAAAAACTTATTTCGTCAACGACAAACTTCGGCCCTTCTTCAATGTTTATTATCAACACGGTCTCAGTACGCTCGTCGTTATATTTAAACTCGGGCTCTAGCAACTGCATGTTTAAAAACCCGTTGTTTTTATAGAACCTCACAAGTTCTTCTTTATCTTTATCGAACACATCCTTTTTAAAATACTGTTTTATCTTTGTTTGCATTAATCCTGCAATCTTTTTTGGTTTGAACTTAGCGTTTCCGTTAAAGATAAGGTCTTTAACAAGAATGCGTTTCCCTTCGGTTATCAAAAAAGTAAGTATTTTTTTCTTGGATTTTGGATCATCTACCGTAGAATATTCTGCTTCGCAATCAGCAAACCCTTTTTCCCGGTACAGCGATATTATCTTGTCACGATCCGCTTCGGCTTTCACAAAATTGTAGTACCCTTTTTTCTTTAGCGTAAGATCGCCTTTAAGTTTGCCGTCAGAAAACTGTTTATTCCCTTTAAACTTAATATCCGCGATCCGGGGCCGTTCGGTTATTTTGAACACAAGCTTTACGCGATCTTTTTCTTTCCCTTTACCTTTAACTTCAACAATATCCGGCACAGCGTCTTCTACGCCTTCGAGTTCAAGTACGCGTTCAGTCTCTTCTTTAATAACATCTTCGTTGACTTCGCTGCCTTTCCGTACTTTCAGTTGATCAAGAACCGTGCGTTGCGAAACGGTTTTCGTGCCTTCCACAACAATATCAGTAATTTTTTTTGACTCTTCCGCGAATACAGACGCTTGAGAAAACAATACCGAAAGTATCGCAGTTATCACTAAACTATCAACTCTTTGCTTGATTAATGTCATAAACCTGCATCCCTAATTTATCTGTAAAGTTTGAATTATTCTATATACTAAATCAGGGTATATAAAAGATTGCATTTTAATGCCCCAAGTAGTATCTCTTACGCAATCAATTATTCACCTCTGAACGGCGGGGGCCCCTCTCCAGCTCCCTCCCGCCCCCTAGGACTTCCAAACCCGCCACCTCTGTTACCCATTTCTTCTCTCATTTGTTCTTTCATTTTGGCTTTTTGTTCAGCCTCCTTTTTTCGGAAATAACTGTATAAAACTGATCGTTGGTCCCCAGATAATAATATTTTCAGTTTCGCTTTTGACATCATTCTTGTTTTGTACTGTTCATCCCTCAAGGTGTTTACCTGATTTATAAGAGATTCGATTTCGGTTAATTCAATTTGTGTGTTTTCATCTTGTGTTTTCATAATATTTACAAGTTTTAACCGGTTTTTTAATTCGCTTTCACTCATTTTTATCGTTTCTTGGGTTTCAACGGTTTGGGTGGATTCTATAACTAAGTTATTCAACTGCTCTTTCTGCTTTTCAGTAAGGTTCAACTTCGCCAATAGTTGGTTGTCATTACACCATCTAAAATTCAGGCCATAGTCGGACCATTCTAGATCCTGCTCAATCGTAGGTGGAAATCCTGCACAAAAACATATCCCGAAGCTACAAAAAAATATTGCAAGAAAAAATAGAATTTGTTTGTTTAACATTATTTACCTCCTTAAAACTCGTTTTAAAAATATTCAATCAAGTAATTACGAATTTATCAAAAACTATTTCTGAGGGTTTTCAAAATTACCTTGTTCCTTCGCCGGCGGTACTTTCCACTTGTTTTCCAGATATCCAGGCCTTGGCGGGCTCATTTTACCTTCCATATTAGGAGGGTTGTTGAACCCCATACTTTGGCCCATACACGGCATTGTACCGGGTTTCATTACTAAACTGAAAATAAGCACTAACGCAGCGGTAACAAAAAGAATTATTGACATGACATTACCAAACTGTGAAATATGTTTTGGGACATTGTCTCGGTTCGCGCTCCACATCGCAACGTATCCTAAAAACACTAAAAGCACTGTAATAACTATTGGCAATACTATAAGCATACCTGGTTCCTCCATTTATTAAAAATAATCTACCTTACACTCTTCCCAAGCAACCAACTTAAAATATAGTTACCACCTCCCCGCTTCTTTTCTCGTAAAAGTTGGGCAAAATCACTCATACCTCAACGCGTCGATAGGGTTCAACTTTGCAGCGTTCATCGCCGGATACAGGCCGAAGATGACGCCTATGATAAACGCAAAACAAAACGAAATTATTATCGAAACCGCTGAAACCGATGTGGGCCATTTGCCAAGCGCCCCAATCCCCAGCGAAACAATTATGCCGAGGAAAACACCGATTAACCCACCGATAACACAGATGACCACTGCTTCAACCAAAAACTGTGACAAAATATCGCGGTATTTTGCACCAACAGCTTTTCTCACACCGATCTCGCGTGTTCTCTCTGTGACCGACACCAGCATTATGTTCATTATTCCGATACCGCCTACTAAAAGTGAGACTGACGCAATCCCACCGAGCAACAAACTAAACGTTTTTGATGTAGAACTTACCATCTCGAGTATCTCGGCTTGAGAACGGATTCTGAAATCATCTTCGTCGTTATCACGAAGCTTATGTCGTTTTCGTAAAACTGCTGTTATTTCCTGGTTCGCTTGATCCATCGAATCTTTGTTAATAACCTGTATATTGATATCGCTAAGGGACTCTTTACCAAAAAGGCGCTTCTGCGCGGTCGTCAACGGAATAATTATTTGGTCGTCTTCGTCACCCATTGGACCACCCGAACCTTTCTCCTGAAGAGTACCGATAATCTTGAACCGTAAATTATTGATTTTTATGGTTTTTCCTATAGGATCAGTATTTTCATCAAACAACTCTTCAATCACGCTGTTTCCTAAGACGGCTACTTTCAACCGTGACTTAACCTCTTTTTCTGTAAAACATTTCCCGGCTTTAATCTTGAAATTGCGTATATCCAGATATTCCGGATATGTTCCACAGATACGCGTATTTGTGTTTTTGTTACCGAATATCGCTTGTGCGTTACCATTACAGGTAGGCGCAATTTTGTTTACGGTCTTAACCGTATTTTTTACATACGCTACGTCTTCCAGTTTCAACCCAGCGCTACTTCCAATGGCTGATGCGGCATGGCTCCCCGGTGCGTTGGACCTCGCGGACATTATTGTCAATAAATTGGAACCCATATTTTCTATCCTCTTAGTGATATCCTTCTTTGCTCCTTGACCAATTGAGACCATAGCTATTACCGCAGATACGCCAATAATAACGCCAAGCATTGCGAGTATACTTCTAAGTTTATTAGCTAACAACCCGTTTACTGACATTTTGATGCTGTCAAACATTTCGAACATGTTGAATAAACTATCATTGTTTCCGTTTGGCGTATTTGCAATGTTTTGATTAACCGTTAGTGTTGATAAATAATCTTTCTTCTTCTCGTCATTTACAATTATCCCGTCGTTTATTGTAATAATCCTTTTTGCGTATTCAGAAATTTTGGGATCGTGGGTAACAAGAACTGTGGTAATGCCTTTTTCGTTCAACTGCCGGATTATCTCCATAATTTCTTTCCCAGACTGAGTATCCAGATTGCCTGTAGGTTCGTCGGCAAAAAGGATTTGCGGGTTATTTGCCAACGCGCGCGCAATCGCTACTCTTTGTTGTTGCCCTCCGGATAACTCGTTTGGTTTATGGTTTATACGGCCGGTAAGCCCTACAGCATCAAGCGCGTTTTGGGCGATAGCTTTTCTGCCGGAAACATTGCCGTATATCATCGGTAACTCGACATTACTCAACGCCGTAGTCCGGCTGAGTAAACTAAAGTTTTGAAATATAAAACCAATATATTTATTGCGTAAATACGCTAACCGATCGTCGTTCATGTTATTGACTTCCACGCCGTTAAAAAGGTATTGGCCTGAATCGGGTTTATCCAAACATCCCAGAATGTGCATCAGGGTAGACTTCCCGCTGCCGGACGCGCCCATAATCGCAATAAATTCACCTCTTTGGATTTCAAGGGAAACTCCGCGTAACGCGTTTACCCGGTATTTACCCATCTGGTAAGATTTGTGTAAGTCCGATACTTGTATCATCTCGGCCTGCCTCCCATCATCATCGGCGGCGGGCCTTCAACCTCTTTTTGTTTATCGGTTTTTTTACTTGTTACGGAAGTACTGCTGTTAGTTTTGTCTTGGGTTATTATAGCTACGCGATCACCTTTTTCAATTCCAGATAATATTTCTATACCTTCCTCATCTTCGACTCCAGTTGTAACTTCTTTAGAATAGGATTTACCATCCTGATTGAGGAGAAAGACATATTTACTATTGTTTGAAGTACGAACAGCGGCGGCTGGGAGTTGTATCGCATTTTTTTTGACGTAGGTAACAACATTTACGTCTACGCTCATCCCCGACTTCAAAAGATTTAGCGCTTTGGATGTAAGTTTGATCAACACTTCGTATGCAGTGACATTGGACTCTACTGTAGCGGTGTACGCAATTTTTATGATTTTTCCCTCAACTTCGTCGTCCGGGTACGCGTCGACAACAATTTTTGCTTTCATCCCTTCCTTAATTTTGCCAATATCGGTTTCATCCATTAAAACCTTTGCCACAAGTTCGTCGGATACTTCCAAGATTGTTGTGTTAGTTTCAACTTTCTGGCCCGGCTCTACATTTCTCAAGGTTACCAACCCGGCGATAGGAGAGATGATAGGTATTTTTTGGTATGCAGCTTCTGCGATACGCAATTCGTTCTGCGCTTTTTTAACATCTGTGGTATTATTGCTTGCTTGCGCGATTTCCAAATTCTTCTTTGCTGTGGTGAGAAGGTTGATGCGGTCATCGCTGCTGACCATTGCCAGTGTTTGTCCTGCTCTTACTATAGACCCTTCATCCACATAAATTTCTTCTACCTGCCCTTTTTTGGAAGAAGTAAGCGTAATCTTTATTCTAGGTTCAAGCACTCCAGTGACTGACACCTCTGACGTGATTTCCTTTTTTTGTACTTCAACAACTGTATAGCTGTTATCTTTACTATTGGGTTTATTATTTCTTATGTACAAGAATACCGTAGCGGTTATCAGTAACAATACTGAAATGATTAATATAAGATACTTTTTCATAATCAGCTCCTTATCCCGTTCCTAATCCCCATTGCATTAAGTAGATCGGCTTTTGCTAGCTCGTAGTTAAACCGGGCTTCTATTAATTCAAGTTCTGCGGTGTTAAGGTTGTCTTCAATATCTTCAAATTCGAGAAACGAAATATTTCCCTGTTTATACTCGATACCGGCGAGTATCGCGCGTTCTTCGGCAACATCAATGTTTGCTTCGGCAAGCGCGAACCGTGATTTTGCAAGCACAGTTTTAAAATATGCGGCTTTAACTTCGATCGTTATAGTTTCTAACAAACTCTTTTGTTCCAAAAGAAGCGAGTTAAGTGTAATATCGTTTTCTTTCAGTTTTAAATATAATGGAAATCCGGCAGAGATTGGAAACGATATTGAGAGCACTGTGTTGGCATCGGAGGTGGTTGGTGTAAGGGTTTTGCCGGCAAGATTGTACCCAGCCGACGCTGAAACTGCCGGGAGGTACTCGCTTTGAGCTACTATCCTATCCAACTTATTGATTTCAATACTCACTTCTTTTTGTTTAATATCCGGCCGGTTTTTAAGAGCTACCTCTATGGCTTTATCTGCTTCCAGCTTGATTTCGTCACCGGTATATTGTTCATCAACAATTATCATTTCACCTTGCCCTTTCCCCATTTCTTTTTTCAATTGCAGCAATGACATTTCAACATTATTCTTAGCCGCAAGCAAGTCATACTCGGATTTTTTTGTGTAATATTCTGCTTGGTCCAGATTTGTTTTTTTCTCATTTCCTATCTGGTATAATAGCGAAACAATAGCACAGTTTTCTTTCCTGCGTTTGAGTTCAGTTTCCCTGGTAATAAGCAGCGCATTGTTTTGTAGAAGTTGAAAATACAGCTTCTTTATGTTCAGGATCAAAGTATTTTGTTGTTGGATATACTGTAACTCCGCAAGTTTGTAATTGTTCTGCGCTTTTTTTATGGTTGCCGTATTCTTCCCACTGCTGAACAATGTTTGAGTTATCTTTAAACCCGTATCGTACCCTGAAGAATCTCCTCCTGTATTTTGGACAAAACTATAGCCTATCATTTGCAAATAATTCAGGTTAAGATTTACCTGTGGATAAACTATGTAAACTGTTGATTTTAATTGAACATTTTTTAATTCTTTATCATAAGCAAGTGCACTTAATACCGCATTATTTTTTAATGCAGTATTAATACAGTCCTCCAAAACCATTTTGGTTTCAGAATAGCTTGGGAAAGTATAGATTGTGAATATTAAAAAAAGCAATGTTAATAAACTTATTGTTTTCCACAACTCATACTTCATTTCTTACCGGCCTCCCATCCAATTTATTAGGTTCATGGTTATTAGAACCAAATGAATGAGAAAATGTTACAGTAAAAAATGTTTTAGCGTATATCTCTGTCCCGCTGGGGTACGGGACCCCTGAATTCAGGCTGTTTCGGCGCTTCCTTTAGCATCTTATCAAATGATATTTTTTGTTCTTCGTTCAATATTGTTCTTATACTTATATTCACGGTATTCATTGTTTTTGTCATTTTATCATAAAATTCGTCACGGTATTTATCAACTACGCCTTTGTTGGATATTAGGATTTGAACGATTTGCTTTTTCTGAGCCTCAGTCAAACTTAATTTTTTTGAAAACATGTCCACCATGTGCTGTTCCGGCGACTTCCCCATCCGTCCGTCGGGCATTGGAGGCCCAAACCGGCGGTTACTAGAAAAATGCTTTATTGACAGGAAACCGGACATCACACCGAGCAGATAGATTATGATTAATACAGAAATTGCAAACAACGCCTTTTTCATTTTTTTATCTCCTTACTGGATTCACTGTTCATAATGTATTTTATTATATCATCAGGTTCAATATATTTTTTATTTAACAAATCAGCGGCTGCTGAATCTGAGATACTCGCTATAAAGTACTCCTGTAGTTCGTTATAACCATTAGCGGTATCCGAAAAATAACTTTTAAACGTAACAGTGGAAACGACGAGTAACAATGTCGTAAATACAAATAACAATTCTTTTGGAAAAATGAACAGGTCTAATATGGAATTAGCTACGGGAGCATCCTTCGGTAACCGTTCTAATAGCCGGGTTTCAAAAAACGGTGATGTTGATACGGACTTATTTGTGGTAAATAAGTTGTCGGTCAATTTTAAGCGTTCGTATTTTGCGCTGCATACCGTGCAACCGCGTATATGCGATTCTAATTGTTTCTTTTCTACCGGAGATAACTCGCCGTCAATATAGGCTGATAATAGTACCGCCATCTTTTTACAGTTCACAGTTATTTCCCTCCGTAACTAAATTCTTCATAAAAAGGGCGCATTTTATCGTCAAGTTTTTCACGCGCCCTGAAAAGCCAGATTTTTACTTTCTCCATAGAGATACCAAGTATTTCCGAAATTTCTTTATAGGACAGGCCGTCAACAGTTTTTAAAATGTAAACAGTCCTGTATTTGGTTGGCAAAAGATTAATCATTTTGTGTAGCAGCGCAATTTGTTCTTCATTTATCAACATCGTGTCTGGGTTTTGTTCCTCGCTCTTTAGTATATCGACAAGCGTGGCAGCGTTTTCACTTGACAAAGGAGCGTCTAAGGAAATGAATTCCCGTTTTGTTTTCCGCATGCTGTGTTGGCATTCGTTAATAGTTACGCTGTAGAGCCAGGTGAAGAACGAGGATTGTTCCTTGAACGTATTGATTTTACGGTATACTTTAAGAAACACTTCTTGTGTAACGTCATCTGCTTCAGTTTTGTCTTGAATAAAAGTGAACACTATCCTATATATACGATCTTTATACTTGTGTATAAGTTCCTCAAAAGCGGGTTGGTTGCCATTCTTGAGTGATTTTACTAGTTCAGTATCTGCTTCCATAAATACGGGTTGTTGCAAAACAGTGCTTCCTTTTGGGTTATCTAACCTTCTCATATCATTGGCCAATAATAGCACATAACTATCTTCCACAACAGGTGTCTCCTATCAAGCTTACTTATTAGAGCCATCAATGCACTTAAATGTTACAACTCTACCCAATTTCTCAGCGTTAGTGACCTCAAGTTAGGTACCTATATACTATTGATGTAAGAGTACCATCACAGGGGGTGCAAATTAACCCGCCATTTTGACCCACTATTAACATACAACAATGCCTAGGCCTATATTTGAACCATCCGACGCTATAATTATAAATGCCCATGGGTCAAAATTCGATGCTAGACTGAGTCAAATTTGGATGCAAACTCACAACTTATCATGCATGAGCAATCCTAGGCATCCACAATGGTTCCTTGCCCATTTCCGTATGCAGAAACCGGAGTAATAATTTAGATTTTAAGTATTGATATTTTTTGTTGTTCCATAAGTTGTTTAATTCGCAAGGATCTGTTTTTAGGTCGAACAGTTCGCCATAGGGTTTGTTATAGTAAACCGTGATTTTATACCGGTCATTAACAAATGTCCTGAGGTTAACAGTAGTTGGTTCATGGCGGTTTTCTATTATAACACTATCCCTTGCGGTATGCTTCTTCCCAAACCATACATCAGCCTGGTCAATTCCCGCCATAGTCCTGGGTACCGGGATACCCGTCATACTCAAAAATGTGGGCGCTAGATCTACGAGTGATTGTAAAGAATCTGACTGCCGGTTCGCCGGGACTTTACCCGGGTACCGCACAATAAACGGTATTTTAATCATGTCTTCATAATGGAACGCGCCTTTAGCTTTTAGCCCGTGCTGTCCAAATAAATGCCCGTGGTCCGTAGAAAATACTACTAACGTGTTTTCCGCAAGGCCAAGTGTGTTAAGTTTATCCAAAATCCTGCCGATATATTTATCCATCAAACTTATCATCCCGTAATACACTGCGATATCTTTCGGTAGCGAGTGAAGATTTCTTAAGTGTGTATGGAAACCGTGTAATGCGTACCCGCTTTCTTTCCACGGAGTGAAGTCCGGTTCTTTTTCCTGGGTTAACCCGAAATGAGGCGGATTATTTTTGTGTTCACCCGGTTTTATCGATGGGATTGAGAGTTTATCCGGGTCATACATAGTATCCCATGGTTCGGGTACCAGGTATGGCGGGTGAGGGTCAAAAAAACTTGACCACAAGAAAAAATTATCTTTTTGTTTCGCGTATTGTTCAAGCAAAACATTTGTGCGGTCCGCAATCCATTTATTGTAATGATACTTTTCCGGAAGTAACCATTTATGCGTTTGTTCCCGCGGTTTTGTCCCTGTTGGCGGTGAAAAAAAGTCGCGCCAGTTATTTAACCCGTTTTCTTCCATCCATAACGCGTAGTGTTGTCCAACAAGATACTCGTCAGTATGGTTACGTGCAAGGTCTACGTGTTCAAACCCGTAGAACGGCCCGTGAAACTTTTTCCAGAACTTAAAATCATGAAGAGTAGGGATAGATTCCAGTGACGGAAATTCTTTTGTACTTCCCAGCGGCTGAAAATGAGCTTTACCTATAAGCGCTGTGCGGTAACCCGCATTACTAAAATCTTCACCAACAGTATGTTCAGTTTCAGGTAATTTTGTCCCTAATGACCATGCTCCGTGCTGGCTGGGGTATTTACCTGTAATAATCGATGCACGGCATGGCGTGCATGTAGGGTTTGTGCAGTACGCGCGCGTAAACACAGTTCCTTCAATTGCTAACTTATCAAGATTAGGCGTCCTGATTTCTTTATTAAACCGTCCTATGGTATTCCAGTGCTGCTGGTCACTGGTTATCAGTAATACATTAGTTTTTTTGTTTGGCATAATACAAATAATCCTTTACCATGTTTTACATTTTTAAGTTCTTACACGAAGATTAAACACTATTTTGGATGGCAAGTTGTTTATCTCAACATTCTTTTCTTCTGCGATATACCCCTGTTTCCATGCTTTAACCCAATATTTGCCTGTAACAAAATTATCTATAATTAAAACACCGTTTTTGTCAGTTATCAATTTATAAACATCTACACCCCCAGAAGCTATTCGTATTGTTACCTCGCTTAGGGGCAGGCCTTTCGCATCTAATACAGTAAACATTACCTTATTGGTTTCATCCGCAGTAACAGGTGAGGTGCTCACATTAATTTCCACCCCGTGTTTTTGTGTACTAACTGCCGTAGTTGTGTTAACTTGAAGCACATACGTTTTTCGTGTATCCTTTTTGGGTATCACAGTAACCGCGATTTTTGGCGGTTCTGTTGATAATGTTATTGACGGAACCATCCTGCCGATAGGACATCCTTTTTCATCTACTGTAGTACCCGGTGGCGTGTTAGTGCATATATCACGGTAGTCCGGTACACCGTCCTTATCGCTATCCACCGGGCACCCGTCTTTGGTTACTTTAACTTTATCCGGTGTATCAGGGCATTTATCAAGTGTATCTTCAACACCATCACTATCGCTATCCTGCTTTCCTAACTTCATCTTAAACGTAACAATATGAGACATCCCCAATACCCCGTAAGGTACCCATGAGTAGTCAATAGTGTATTGTTTATACGACACCCCGGCTCCTATCCTGAATGACCCTATAAAGTCCGTTATCTGCGGGTCAATTTTTAATCCTATTCTCGGCATGAAACCTATATTATTGAACTCAAACCTGCTTTCATTACCGATACTAAACTCGTAGTTACTGTTGTTCGGTACATTAAACTCCGCGACCAGCATAGATTTGTATTTGCTTATATAATAATTATATCTCCCGCCAATTTTTAGGTTTACCGGTAATGGAACGGTTTTTGTTATATACGTCATTGACGGCCCAATATTTTGTAATGCCACGGCTATCTGTAAATTATCATTTACCAACTGCATAACACCAAAATCAAACGCCAGTCCGGACGCTGAAACTGTATCTATTGTTGAATACAAATATTTAACGGATATACCGTATGGCGTTTTCTTTAATATATTTGAATACGACATTATTACTGATAAGTCCATTGGGGAATAGGTTTCATTAATCAATGCTCCGGTATTATCATATTTCTGTATCGTACCAAGTGATAACAGGTTAACCCCGGCAGTGAGAACTCCGAATTTAGGGCATTGCGAATACGCATAGTTTTGGTAGTTAATATTTTCAAACCAAATGTTGTCGGATACGCCTATCTCAGGACGTTTAACTGAATATCTCCCCGCAGGGTTATAATAATACCCGAATATATCGTCCTCAACGCATGACAATGCACCGCCTAACGCCACTCCACGTGCGCTGATGTTCATCCGTAAAAACTGCAGCCCGCTGTCAGCCGTAGCAGCGAACGCCTGCCGGGATGCAAGTACCAACCATAGTATGCATACTAAGTATCTGTTCATATTTTTTATCATTAGTTTATTTAATAATACTAAGCTTACCTTTCATCACAGTACTGCTGTCATTGTTGTTTGTAACAACGTATAGATATACTCCTGATACTGCCTCGTTGCCGGATATATCTTTTGTATTCCATTCATACACATTATCACCGTTGGTTTCACTGGCTTCAAATACAAGTTCACCAAGAATGTTATAGATCCGTATCTTAGAGTTATTTGTTAATCCTTCAAACACAATACCGTTTACCCGTGAGTACTTATCGTTACTATACGGTTTGTACGGGTTAGGATATACTTTTAGGGAATTAAGATTATCAGCAGAGATAAGTTTTCCGAACATAGCATAAACAGAGAACTGGTTTAGTTCAACCTGTATAGTATTATTTTCTTTATCAACAACTCCACCAATAAGCACCCATTCATTGAAATACTCGTCAAGACGGTATATCCGCAGCGTTTCTTCGTACACCGGCGGAAATACACCGTCAATCTTACCGTCATTATTGTTGTCATTATATACAATACTCACACCAATATTTTGAGCGAACCCGGAAGTAATCCTGGTACCGTTAGTACGATACATATTAAGCTCGGTGATACCTGTATCAAACACCTTAACATTATCCTTACCGGAGAGTTTGGTATTAGCTTCTTCAATCTGCTGTTTCCCAACTTTTTTTGGTGTTATCAGAGGAGTAGGGTTAACATCAACATAAACTTCAGTGGTAACGGCATTTTGGGGTATATACACCCTGATTTCTTTAATAATGCTCTGAGTGTCATACTGCATAACAATTAGTTTTGAAGTTGAAACTGGATTAAATATTTCGTTATCAACCTTACTTGTTTTTATGGTAACCGCCGTACCGGTATCTACCAGCACTAAATCCTGTGTATATGTATAAACCCTGAAATAGTATGTCGTATCAGAAAGTAATTGCTCAACAGCATAATCTTTAACTGTAACTGTTCCTGAGGTTACTGTCCAATTAACATTATCTGTTGACTGCATAATTGCATAAACCGTACCCGACGAATACTGCGGAATCTCAATGTTTACTGTATGTGCAGACCGAGTTGATATGCTCAACTCTGTTATCGGTAATGTTTGAGTATATACTGTTCTTACAAAATATCCTGTACTTAAACCAATGAGGTTATATACAAGCATATACCTGGAATACGCGGTATTTGAACTAAGGTTGGTTTCTGTATACCACGTTGTATTTGATGAAATATACGCGATTGTGTCACCGGTGACTGAGAATAATATATATCCGTTCTCGTTATCATAACTATCTTCCCAGTACCAATTTATGATTGTGGTTGAGGCTGCAATCCCGTAAAAATTGTATAACGGTACCGGAGGCGATACCGTGACATTGATAAACACCGACCCTGTCTGCTGGCTTGTAACCGTCCCTCCGTAAGTATCGTACGCAATTACTTTCCAGTAATACGTAACCTGCGGGGTTAAGGTATCCTGCAGGTTAAGTTCAGTTGATGTAATATTGCTGCTGGTATCGCACACCTCAAATCCCGGGGTGGTACTATATATCACGGTATAATACACTGTGTCCTGGTCAGGATCAGTTGTCTGCTGCCAGTCAAATGTCACGGTTGTAGTGCTGGCCACACTGCTGGTTGTTGCAACAATATCAAAACTTACCGGCGCAGCGTTCGTAGCAATGTAGAAACTGTATAAATCAGAAACAGTGCTTGACCCGTCATAATTGTCGTAAGCCAATACTTCCCAATAATACGTAGTATACGGCGGTAATCCAGGCGGTAATGTAAACCCTGTGGTTGTTAACCCGGAACTCGAAACGTAGGCCGACATATCCTGTGAAGTACTTACCCGAATCTCGTAATAGACAGTATCCCCGTCGGTATCAGTACTTGCATGCCAGTCAAACGTTGGGGTACGGGTATCCACACTGCTGCTTGTCGGGATCACAATAAAATCTGTGGGGACAGTATTTGTAGTGATATAAAACAACCCGGTTTGCGCGCTTGTTACTGACCCGCCATAGATATCGTACGCTACTATCCGCCAGTAGTGTGTTGCGTACGGAGCCAAGCCGTTACTGAATGTATACTGTGTTGTAACAATCCCGCGAGTGGTAGTATAAACACTGAAATCCTGGTATGTACTATTATGTATTTCGTATTCTATATTATCCCCGTCAGGATCGGTTGTTGTGTACCATGATAATGTCGGGAAATGCGTTGTTATTACCGCAGAAGAATGGTTTATATTAAAACTTACCGGTACTGTATTGCTGTCAATAAACATGTACCACACGTTTTGTATTGCCGTTGTTGTATCTCTATATTTATCATACGCATTTACCGTCCAGTAATATGTTGAATAACACATTAGTTTTGATGTTACGTTATAAGTTTGTGTGTTCAACCCTGCGGATGATACGTATGTTCCGAACTCAGCATTTGTACTATATTTTAATTCATACCTTACATAATCCCCTGGATCGGTTTCTAATGACTGGTCCCACCCAAAATATGGTAGGCGCGTATGTACAGTCCCACTGGAATATAACATATTAAAACTTCCGGGGGTTGTATTGCTTGATACAACAAACTGCCAGTCTGTCTGTGTACTCGTTGTTGTACCCCCCGTCGTATCATAGGCGTATACTTTCCAGTAATATGTCGTATACGGGTTCAGCATTGCTTCTATCGCGTAA
>JBBAAG010000016.1 GCA_041658405.1 Elusimicrobiota bacterium | reverse complement strand
TAGCTCATACATTTGACAGGTTGTTGATAGATACAAATACAGTCACTGCAAAGTATGGTGTCACTGCTGCTAATTCTACGGTTTACTTCCGGGATTATGTCAGGCCGTTCTTGCCGGATAGCGTATCAGGTTCAAGTTTGTACTGGGATCCAACACTTGAGTGGACCGGGTTGACAGGGTTCGTATCAGATGGGGTGGAACCTAACTTTGCAGAACGGTTGACTGACCGTGAATTCCAGGTTAAATATTTTGACCGCGGCCTGGCATCACAAGGTGTTGCGCCGACAACAATACAGGTTTGGATTGATATTAACGATAATATGGTATATGAAACTACTGAACAGTTTATGATGCAACTGAAACCTAGTGTGGATAACGACGGAGATTATTCCAACGGTGAAGTTTATTACTATATATATCCTCGTATGAACTACGCAGGGGATGGGTTTATCAGGTATAGATTTTATGCTAATAATCCCAATAGTTTAAGTGTTTCTACTTATACTTATTCTATCAATAGTACTACTAATACAGTGTTAGGTTTTTATGAAGCCAGCGGGACTGCAGTGTTCGGCAGTACAGTATCTGTCAAAGGTACACCGCCAAGAGTTACTATCGACGCTCCTTCGGGTGAACAAACCGGGCAGGTAACAATTACTTATCATCTAATAGATGATGATAACAAAACTGTGCCATATAATTATTGTTCTGTTAATCTAGAGTATTCGCTCGATGGTAATAGTTGGAATACAGCAACGAAGTGGGGTGGATCAGAGAAGATTGAAAATCTGGAAGCAAGTTTATCGCCAGGCACAACGCATACGTTTACATGGGATACCTCCGTTGATTTGAGTAATACCGATAATTCTGTACTCGTGAGAATAACTCCCGCAGATAGTGATGGTACAGGAACTGCGGTGGTAAGCCAGGCGTTTAATATTGATAATATTATTGTATCAAAACTTGTGATTACGTCTTCTATACAGGACTTGGCGTTCGGTACGACTTCACAGGTTGCTACAGTTGAAGCACAAAATAGTGCGGGAATTAAGGATATTGATGCAGCGCTAGTGCTGAACCTGCTGAGTAATTCTACAAATTATAACTTTGTTGATTATCAGGCAAATGTGGTTATAACAACAGTGACAATGTCATTAGGTGAAGCTAGGTTCAGGTATAATGATAGAAATATAGGGAGTCCGTTGCTTACAATCTCAGAAAATCCTAGTATAGGCATTTCTGATGCAACACAAAATTGGACTATCAATACAGGCGGGGTTAATGCCACAACATCTACTGTTATTGCAGACCAAACTTCCGCGATTGTCGGTACAACTGTTACTGTAACTGTGACACTAAAGGATATATTCGGGAATCCTATATCAGGTAAAGCGGTTGAGGTAGCGGTCAGTGGTTCAAGTAACTATATCACTCAACCTACTTTCACGACTAATAATAACGGATTGGCAATCGCAAGGTTCTGGTCGGTTGTTGCTGAAACAAAAACTGTTACTATAACTGATGTTACGGATAGTATTGCGCTTGTTTCCAGTGCAACAGTTGTTTTGACTGCAGATGTTGCAGATGCCGCAAAATCTACGTTCGTACTAACTCCAGGCAACGTGGTTGCAGGTTCTACAATTTCTGTTGTTACAACATTGAAAGACAGGTATAATAATTTGGTTTCCGGTAAGAGTATTGCGATCAGTGTTAACCCTGTATATGCAGGGGATGTTGTTACACAACCGCCGATGCTCACTAATACCGCGGGGCAGTCAACAGGAACTGTTACCAGTGCTGTTATACATAACAAAACTGTTACAGTAACTGATACAACGGACGGGATAACGCTGAATACTTCATTAACTGCAGCGTTTACAAGTATTGATCCAACCCCGCCGGTTGTTCTGCGGACATCCCCGGAAGCTAATAAAACGTTGAATACTATTTTTCGCAGCGTATCCGCTACATTATGGGATAACTACAGTCTGAACATCGCATCATCAACAATAAGGTTGTTGAGGCCGAATGATACTGAAGTCTCTGGTGTTAAGACTATTGTCAGTACGGATACTATAGAGTTATCTTTCGTAGATGAGGGGTCTGATGGGAAGTATACCATTGTCGTTAATGCTTATGATAGTTTTAATAACCTGTCAATATCATCAGTAACGTTTACTGTTAGTTTTACATATGGTTCAATTTATACAACAAACAAAAAGATGATTGGTAAATGGAATTCTACAGATACTTGGTATGGCGGAGTGGTTCCGACTGACCGTAACAGAGTGAATGTTGAGCAAGGATTCACGTTATTAATTGATTCTGAGGCGGTATGTAATGCGTTATCATTGTATATGTATGACAATGCAAAGGTGCAGTTTGTTGGTGGTAATTGCACTTTGAACGTTATTAATTCATTAGTGCTTCCCGAGGCAGGTCAGCTTGAGATAAAAACTACTCAGCCTGGGGATAATTTTAAACTTTCTTGCGCTGATATTTGGGCATGGAGTTGGTGGGATGGGTGGTATCACACAAATAATCGTGCGGAGATACGGTTTGAAACTATGGCACAGCAATCTACGATCACAGTTATTGCGGAAGATCTTAATCTTGGGTATTATTGGGATAACAATGCGAATATGAACGTTATTACTTCAAGCGCGAATTCGGTGATAAACATCTCATGCCGGGATTTTACGCTTGACCGTTATGACGAAGCAAGTTTGATTACCAATGCGCCAAATTCGTATATTACGTTTACGGCAACCGGTACCGGTGATCACGGATACATTGCTCTCGGGTATTATTCAAACTTCAATGTTCGTATTGCGTCAAGTAACAGCAAGATTGACCTGAATGTAGATGATATTAAGATACATTTGGATTATAGTACGGCAATTAAGGAAACTGCGGCAAAGTTTGAATTAATTAATGAAGTGAATACAAGTACGTTGACGTTGCACGTAAACAATTCAGTAACGAACGCAGGGTTGTTCACTATGCGCGGGGTAAATCCAGGCGGTGCTGTGAAACCTGACCCGGAGAATGCTTTCCGCAGTACGAAACTTACGGGTAATTATAATGTTGCGTATGTAAACAGTGTTGGTTGGGTGGACATGCAGAATGTTCAGATTACCGGTTTTGGGCAATCACGTACGCCTAAAAAATATGGGTTTATGTGTTATCAGAATAAAGGATCTGTTAATGTACCCCCAAAAGCTGTGTACTTTTATAACTGCGAAGTGTCGTCCAGTGCGGATACCGGGATATATCTTTTGGAATGTGAACGCTTGAATAATACCTGGTATGACCAGGGTATTACGTCGTGTGTGATTCATAGTAATAAATTCGCAGGGGTATGGCTGGATAATACAACCAAGAGCGAGGTTAAGGGATGTGATATATACAATAACACAGGGATTCCTGATGGGTATGGTATATACCTAACCCAGTCAAGTGAAAATATGATACTGTCAAATAATGTACATCATAATAACGTAAGAGGTATTCATCTTGAGTCATCTGCTAAGAATATGATTGAAAAGAATTATGTGCATCACCAGTTTGCTGAAGAAGGGATTTCAATTAAGAATTCTAATAAAAACATTTTGATGTCCAACGAATGCGCATATAATCCGGTCTGCGGGTTGTCACTCGAAACTTCAATCAATAATTATGTGAGTAATAATAGTTGCCATGATAACGCGAATTCGGGTATACGTGTGAGGTACGGCGCGGATAAAAATATTTTCTTGATTAATACCAGCAGTAATAATGCGAGAACTGGGTTAACATCGCATTCTTCGGTAGATAACCTTTGCGTAGGAGAAGTGTATCGCAACAATAATTTCGGTGATGTTTATATGGAAGGCGAAGCTAACCAGGGATATGTTTCGCAGTTATGGTTAAAAGGGTGTTTGCTCAACAGTGTAACCGAGTTCGCAAATACTATTGAAAAACAGGAGTTTACAAAAGAAAATTCGTGGGTGATAAGCCAGAAACATGATAATATTCCGGGCCTCACACGTATATGGGGTCAATTCTCTATGCCTCAGGCTAATCATTTATGGCATACGCCTGTGCTAAGATGGAATTACGCGACTGATACTTACTCTACTAACCGTGCGCATGGTTGGAATACTGCTATCCTTAACTACGATACGCCAATGTTAAGATACGACGATGGAGGTATTGACGGAGGGACAACATCAGGGACTAACGATATTACTTCAATATCTGTCAGTTCTACAACAAAAAGTGAGTTATGGATTTTGAGTTATGGTTACGGCCCAACTTCAAATCAGTGGTTGGTAAAAGGTACGGCGTCAGGAGTGCAGTTAGGATATCTTACGCATGATACAGATTATAAGAGTGATAACGGCGAGGTTGGAATACGATTAACGCATAGGCCGCCTGTACAGCGCGGGGAACAGTATGTATTCGCAACAATTGCACCGTCAGGTGATGCGTTTATACAAAAAGAAATTGATTTCTGTGATTTCTCTGATCCAAGTTATGTTGGTGCAAGTTTTGAGAATAAAGCAGGTGCAATAGTTGAAATGATAGGCGTTTCTACAGCTCCTACCAGGATTACACGGAAACTGGCAGAAGATCTTGCGGATACTAATTTTTATTATGGAATGAAATTGGGTGGTGGGATTAATCAGTTGGCTTATATAGATTACCAATATCTGGATTTTAATGGGTTGGTGATAAGTTCAGCGCCAAGTGTTAACAGTACTGGGTTGAGAATTACAAATATTCAGCCAAGTACGTTTACGGCGTATGTTACGGCACAGGCAGTGAAACATACTTTTGATAGTATTGTTATTGATACTACAAATATTGCAGGCGCATGGAACCTTGTGGCTACCGGCGGATCTGATATAACTTTCCGGGATTATACACGCCCAATGTTGCCTGATAATATAGATTTAACAAGTAAAGTTTCTTGGGATCCAACACTTCTGTGGACAACCCAGCCGGGATTCATAGAAGACGGGGTGGAACCTAATCTCGCAGAACGGCTCACCAACCGTGAGTTCCAGATTAGGTATTTTGATAAAGGTTTAGCGGCTAAGGGTAATCCTCCTACAACTATTCAAGTATGGATTGATTTGAATGATAATATGGTATACGAAACAACTGAACAGTATTCAATGATACCTAAACCTGGGATGGGGAATGATCTGGATTATACCAACGGTGAAATCTACTACTATATCCGCCCGAATGTTGACTACGCGGGGGATGGGTTTATTCGTTACAGATATTTCGCAAATAATGCGTTCAGTGTTACCGTCAGTACCAGCGGTGAGTATAATTATGAAGCTACCGGAGTTGGGGTTTATGAAAGTACGTTCGCTGTAAAAGGTACCCCTCCAAGAGTTACTGTTGATACGCCAGTGGGTGAGCAATGGGGACAGGTGCTTATTACATATCATCTTATTGATGATGACCTAAAACCGTATCCTCATAATCTTGCAAGTGTGACTGTAGAATATTCAAAAAACGGGACTTCATGGCAACCCTGTACTAAATGGCTGGGTTCTGAAGATGTGAAGGATCTTGAGTGTTTGTTGTCACCGGGGACAACACATACATTTACGTGGGATTCAAATACTGATCTTCCTGAATCAGAAACTTCGGTAGTAGTAAGAATAACTGCTACTGATGAAGATGGGACAGGTATACCTCTGATAAGCCAGTCGTTTAGCATCGATAATATACGTGCAATGAGGTTGGTGATTACCTCTCCAGCGCAGACTGTATCTTCAGGGACTGTGTCAAAAGAAGTTGTAGTCGAAGGACAGAGTCTTGGTGGAATAAAGGATGTTGATGCTAATTTTGTTATTGGGTTATTATCAAATTCTACGGATTACGCGTTTTATGTAGTTGATTCGTCTGATACTAAAATATCTACTATAACCATGATAATGGGTGAAGTTAGATTCAGGTATCTTGATAGAGTTCCCGCGAATCCTGTTATTTCAGTATTTGAATCACCAACTACCGGGGTGCAGGGTGCTACACAGATGTGGTCAGTGAATAAAGGAGGAGTTAGTACAATAACTTCGTCGGTGACGGTTATGGGTAGCGGAACCTATGCAGCAGGTTCTACTGTTACTGTTCGTGTAACTCTGCGTGATGTTGACCTGCGGGCGGTTAGCGGAAAAACTGTTAGTATTTCTGTAACCGGTATTAATAATATAATAAGTCAACCGGCATTCCCGACTAATAATGATGGACAGGTGTCTGCGTCGTTCTGGTCGTCAAGTGCGCAAATGAAGTATGTCACCGCAACTGATGTTTCAGACGGGTTGGCTATTATTTCAAGCGCAGCTGTTAATATTACACCTGCGGTTGTTAGCGGTGAAGTGTCAACATTTACTATTTATCCTTCAACAACCAATCTGCTGGTCGGTACAACTGTTACTGTTAATGTTATACTGCGGGATGCATATAGCAATCCTGCTTCCAGCAAGACTGTTGTTATAGGTGTTGCTGGTTTGCAGACAAGTGATAGTTATGTGCAGCCTGGATTAACGGATAATTCTGGGCTGGCAACAGGGTTTGTGTATATCAACAGCCTTGGATCAAAAGTGTTCACTGTAACTGATACAAGTGACGATATTATTCTTCGGTCGTCTTACACTATAGTTTTCCGGTCATTAACTGATCAAACAGGTGATATTGTTCCGCCTGTGGTATATAATACAACTCCGCAAAACGGCGGGACATTATCTGCAGCATTATCTGAAGTTTATGTTAACTTCACGGATACCGGCGGGTCTGGGGTTAACTTCGCATCGTCTACCATACGGATATTCAGGCCGGATGGTGCGGAAATTATCGGTGGGACTAAGACGGTTACCGGTTCGAATACTTTGAAGTTGAATTTTAACCGCCAGGTGATTAATGGTACTTATACAATGGTGATTACTCCTTATGATAATGCGAACAATATTGGAACTATTTACACGTCTATATTCAATGTAAGCATCTCGTTGAATGAAGCGTCTAATATTCTGAAAGAAAACACGTATGCGTACCCTAACCCTGCATCAAACGGGCGTGCATCATTAGGATATATGGTTGTGAATAATGCGCATGTGGTGATCAAGATTTATGATATTATGGGAAAAATTGTTTTTGATGATGAAGCGGATGTAGCTGCGGGGACTAATAACTATCCTTGGTTATTGACTGATGAGCAAGGGAATAAAGTTGCTCCTGGGTTATATATTTATCAGGTGAGAGTGCGTGAAAATACTGGGAATGAGTATTCCAGCGGGTTTAAAAAAGTTATTGTTGTGCAATAAATTATTTGTTGAAAGGTATATAGATATTATGAAAGCTAACTGCACAAAGTTGTTTCTTACGGCAGTGTTGTTACTGTTGTACGTTACCGCACTATCTGCGGGTACTTCCACGACGGCAGCGACTTTCTTGAAGATTGAGCCTTCAGCCAGGGTAGCGGGGATGGGTGGTGCGTTTGCCGGGATTACTGATGATATTAATGCGTTGTATTATAATCCGTCGGGGTTGTGTTCAATTCAGAATACAGAGTTTACGGCAACATATACTCAGTGGATTGTTAATATCATGTCGGGTTATGTCGGAGTAGGGTTCCCGTACCCAAAAATGAATGCTGCAGCGGGTGTGAGTATAACGTATTTAGGGACAGAGGATATTGAAGCTCGTGATGATTCAGGTGTTCTGCAAACAAGTAAAAATCTTGTTAATAACAGCGCTACTGCTGTATGTATCAGCCATAGGTTATTGCCAATACTCTCCTGGGGTACTAATATTAAGTATATAACACAAAAACTGGGGGCGTATTCCGGGGACGGTATTGCAGCGGATTTCGGTGTATTGTTTAATCCTTTTGAAAGTTTGGGAGTGGGATTGTCAATTCTTAATATCGGTACGGGGATAAAAGTTGCCGGGATAACTAATGATCTACCCATGAGTACCCGGATAGGGGTTGGCTATAGGATGCTAAAGAACGCGTTGGTTATGGGATTTGACATTGAACTTCCGGGAAGCGGAGATATGGCGTTTCATCTTGGCGGTGAGTATCTTTTTGCAGAAAAGTTTTATATCAGGGCAGGATACGGCGGGACGGCTAAGGATGCGGGTGAACTTAAAGGGTTAACCGCGGGGTTGGGGTTTAAGACATTAATGAAACTACCGGCTGAGAAACGGCAGCGGTACTCGCAGTCGTCCTTAAAAAATAAGGAAGCGGAAACCAATGTTGATTATGCATTGGTAACTTATGGCAGTGAGTTCGGGCCAATACATAGAGTGAGTGTTACGGTAAAATTTTAAGACGGGATAAATAATGGTTTTAGCAGTACCAATACCTAAATTTTTGGTTAGTAAAGACACCCTTGGGATTGATATCGGGAGTCAATCAATAAAAATTACGCAATTAAAGATAAGCGGTAAAAAATGGGTTGCTGCAACATGGACCGAAGAAGTATTATCACTTGAATCTATCAGCGAATTATCACCGCCTGAACGTAAAAGTTTGATCATAGATAAACTCAAAGAAATAATTTTGAGGGAACGTATTACGACAAAAAAAGTCTGTGCGTCAATTTCGGGTAGTTCTGTTATTGTACGTTATGTAAAGTTTCCAAAACTAGCACCGGAACAGTTGGCAAAAACAATAGAGTATGAAGCTGAACCGTATATACCGTTTGCGATAGCGGATGTGCATCTGGGATTCCATATAGTTAAGGATATTGAAGAAGACGGGCAGAAGAAAATGGAAACCATCCTGGTTGCAGTAAAGAAAGATCTTATCCAGGAACGGATTGAAATACTACAGCAAGCAAACTTGAATCCGACAATAATTGATATTGACGCGTTTGCGTTGGGTAATGCGCTGGAAGCTGCGGAAGTGTTGCCAATGACCGAAACCGTAGTAGCCGTAAATGTAGGTGCGACGGTAACAAATTTGGTTGTCATAGAAAATGGCGTGTCAAAAGTTGTGCGTGATATTTTTGTTGCGGGTAATAATTTTACTAAAGCAGTCCAACGCAACCTAGGTGTGGATTTTGCTACTGCAGAACAAATGAAACGGCAGTATGGTATACAGGTTACGCCTGAAGAAAAGGAAGAGGCAAAAGCGGATAAGGATAAAACACAGGTTTCTGCAATACTGTCTACAGTAGCGAAGGAGTTGACATCTGAAATTCAAAGGTCAATCGACTATTTTCTTGCTCAATCACCGGAGACTGCTATTACCAAAGTGATACTAACCGGCGGGAGTGTTGCGTTACCCAATTTAACGCAGTACGTTGGGCAGGAGTTGAATTTAAACGCAGAAGCGTTTAAGCCGTCAATCGCGATAGAGAATGCGCAGAGTATGGTCGCATTACAGAATGATGTGGATTATAAGTACGCCGTTGCATTTGGGCTTGGGGTTAGAAAAGAAGGGGATAGTAGATGATAAGAATCAACCTTGTCCCCGTAGCCCAGCGGCCAAAAGAAACTCTTGAGCTTTTGTCGTTAGTACCATATCTAGGTATTTTAGTTGCGTTAATCGGGTTGTTTATGTATCTCAATAAAGTTATTTATTTAACCCGGAAGAATGCTGAACTCGTCAGTATCACGAGGCAGATAAAGGATTTGCAAAGCGTTGTGAATGAAGTTGAAGGGTTGAAAGAAAAAAAAGCGTCATTACAAAAAAAATTTGATGTTATTAATAGTTTGATGGAGAACAGGTTGTTATACCCAAAATTTATGCAGTCTTTGGTGGAGTTAACTCCCGGGAATATGTGGATCTCTGATATTACCACAAAAACTGTGGGGGATAAGCTCGAGGTTAAGATGTCAGCATCAGCATTCGACACTTATACAATTGCTAATTTTGTTTCTGCGTTAGAGGGTTCACAAAAAAGGGAGAAAATTAAAAATGCGGATGTTGACTTGGGATTTATGGATATTAATCTTGGCAATATAAATCAGTCAGGGACAGCGGCCGGAGGCAAACTGAAAATATTGACTTTTGCTATAAGTTATAATTTTAGGACAAAAAAAGATACGTTGGATATCGAAGAGTCAACAGGGACTATTAAGGTGGTTAAATAAATAGGTATGGTATATGGCGTTTGAATTGAAATTATCACCGCAAAATCAGCAGATTGTTGTGCCGATAGTCATAATTGCGGGTTTATACCTGGGTTTTTCGTATTTATACTCGCCAACAGTTAATAAAATTAAGGAAGTTGAGAACACGCTTCAGACGGAGAAAGCAAAGCTTACATCTTATAAGGATGCTTCCCGGGATTTGCATAGGTTGAGGCTCGAAGTTGAGAAACTTGATTTTTTTATTGGGGAATCAATGAAAAAAATGCCGTTATCTTCTGAGATGCCGAAATTGTTGAAGAGTTTTACGGATAGTGCGGTACGCTATGGTGTGGATATTAATGTCTGGCAGCCTTTACCGCCGGCAAAAAAAGAGTATGTACAGGAAATGACGTTTAAGATAAGCGGGGCAACTAATTTTCATAATCTCGCAAGGTTTCTTTCTGAAATAGGGCAAATGGAACGTATAATGAATACCTCAAACCTTATATTCACAACAACTACCGGGGGTGAAAATAAGAATAATACGTTGGTTATGAATTTTTTGTTAACAACATATGTCTGGTTAGAGAAACCTACTGAGGCTAAGAAATGATGTATAAAAAAATTTGGTTCATTTACGCTATGATAGCTATCCTTGCTATTCTTAACGTTTCTGCTTGTGGGAAGAAAAAGGTTAATAAGAATCTGTCACAGGGTCAGACTGATAATGCTCAAGCTGAGGTTAAATTCGATACCAGTACTGTTCGTCCAATAGTGGTATGGTCTTATGACGGTGACCGTTATAGGGATCCGTTTATTCAGTTAACCGGGGATAGTTATGTTTATATGATGAGAGCGTCAACTATGGCGGTACAACCAGATGTTGCTTCTCTGCAGATAAGAGGTATATTATCCGATAAATCAGGGCAGTACGCAATTCTAACTGATCGTATGGGGTTGAGTTTTATTCTGAAAAACGGTAAATTAATCGATCCTAAAGGTAATATTGTAGAAAAAATTGCGGGGAATATAACGAAAGACGGTGTGAGGTTAATACCGGAACCGTCTTTAAAACCTATATTTATTGGTATTAAAAAGGAGAGAAGATGATAAAAGTTCAACGGCCGGTCTATTTTATTTTATTAATTGCAACAATTTTGGGGTTAGGTTTTTCGGGAATAGTACTGTCAGAAAATACGGATACGGCAGCCGTTAGTGAACCTGTGGTTGATTTGATTTCTGCTTCTGTTGATAATACCGATGCTGCAAAACCGCAGTTGATATTGAATCTTTCAAAAACAACTAAATGTTCAATTTTTCATATTTACAACCCGCCGCAATTGGTGATTGATCTTAGTAATACCGTTAATAAATGGGAACAAAAAGAGCTTACCGTTAATTCAGGGTTTATCAAAGGAGTAAGGTCGTCACAGTACCGCACGGATCCGCCAGCGGTAACTCGCGTAGTTATTGATTTGAAACAGGCTGTTAAGTATGAAGCGTTCAGGCAGGATAAGAATAACCGTATTGTAGTAAACCTCACTGCAGTTGACGTTAAAACCAAGCCGGTATCTAATAATTCAAATGTTAACACCACAAAAAAGAAGGTTAAAGCAGATATTACGGATGTGTTGTTGTCTAATAAACAGCCGGTAGACTTGAATTTTGTGGATGCTGATATCCGTGATATTCTAAGGTTATTGTCCGAGAAAACTGGTATAAACATTATTTATGGTGATGATGTTAAGGGTAATGTCAGCGTTTCACTTGATAATGTGCCGTTTGAAGAAGCTATGCGTACAATTCTCGATCTAAAAGGTTTAGTGGCGAAGTCAATCGGCGGGAATATTATCAGAGTTATGACGCCGGAAGTGTTATCTCAAGAGCGTTCCCGCGCGGTTACTTATACAAGGATATATTCTATTAACTATGCGAAATCAAGTGATCTTGAGGTACAACTTAACGCTATCCGTAATGCGGAAGGAAGAAAAGGGAGTATCAGTACTGATCTTCGTACAAACTCTTTGATAATTACAGATACAGAAGAAGGGTTGGAGGCTTCAGAAAAAATTATAGTACAGCTTGATATTAAACCTTATCAAGTTCAGATTGAAGCAAAACTAGTGGAGATAGTATTGTCTGAGAACAAAAATCTTGGGATTAACTGGGCAGCAACTCAAACAAATACTTCTGGAAGTGATTCACAAACCGGTGGGATAAACGTATCGCTTCCTGTGCCGGCACTAGGGTCTATTTCGTTCGGGGTTGTGTCAAACACCTTAAATTTGAATGCTCAGTTACAGGTATTAATGGCGGATAGTAAAACCCGTATATTATCAAACCCAAGGATTTCAACTGTTAATAATACTATGGCAAGTATTATTGTCGGGAAGAAGGTTCCATACAGTAGTATTAAAGTTACTGCAAATAATCAGTCAACACAGTCTACAGAATTTCTTGATGTGGGTATAAAACTAGAAGTAACGCCTACGATCAACGTAGATAAACGCATCAGTATGAAAGTACGGCCGGAAGTAAGCCTTGTCTCTGAGTTCAGGCCAGAAGGGCCGGTGGTTGCTACGAGAGAAGCTAATACCACGGTTATCGTAAAAGATGGGGAAACTGTTGTTATCGCAGGGTTAATTGATGATAGCGATATTGAAGCTGCCGCTAAAATCCCTATGCTTGGCGACCTTCCTGTATTAGGAGCGTTTTTTAAACGTAACCAAAATACGAAGGAACGTACTGAATTATTGATAATGCTCACTCCGAGGATTGTAGAATACTAAGTCAGTGTATAGATGTATTATAACAACCGCCACTTATCTCAAGGGCAGTACTCATCGTATCTTTTGGCGTTACTGTTAGGGTTTAATGTCCTTGTCTTCGGTGCAGTTGACCATTTTGCGCAGGTTATATTCCACTTAATTATAATGCTTCTGACAACCGTTTTAGTAGTGGTAAGTATTATTAAAAACGATGAAATTGAGGTTTCAACCTCCACTGTATTTCCTTTAATAATACTCATAACATTATTATTGTCGTATATATGCTCGTATACGCGATGGAACTCATTCCCCGGGTTGGTAAACTGGATCTGCTACCTGCTGTTGTTTCTTTATGGCCACCGCGGAAAACAGTGGAAAGATGTGGTTATCCTCAATCTCGTATTAACGGGTATGGCATTATCTTTTATCGCTGTTTACCAAACAGTATCCTCTGTAATGAGCTACGGGAAGTTTATTCCCGCAACTGCTACTTTGATGAATCCCAATATTCTTGCCGGTTTTTTTGTGATGATGATACCCTTGATCTTTGCATTGCGTGAAAGTAAGACAACTGCCGGGAAAGTTGAGAAGATACTTGCGCTGGCTGTATTATCAACTGGGTTGGTATTGACCGGTTCAATCGGTGCAATGCTGAGTTTAGTATTAGCGGCGGGAGGGTATTATTATTTTAAGTTAAAAAAAGGTACTGCCAAAACACTGTTATTCGCTGTATTAGGAGGGATGGTTATTGCCATACTCCTGGTGAAGGGATTTGATAGCGTAGATATAACTAACCGTATACACTGGTGGGTGGTTGCAGGGAAAATGTGGATCTCACAAATATTTACCGGTATCGGGATTGATAATTTTGACCGTTATTACCAGGTATACAAAATCGCGGGTGCGGAGAATTCGGTATACGCTCATAGTTATTATCTGCAATTCCTCGCGGAATGCGGGATATTAGCTTTTTTTGTGTTAGTGTTAGGGTTAATAATGCATTTAGTACGCGCGGTTAAGAACGTGCCGGTATTTATTGCGTTAACTACTGTGTTGATACACAATACTTTTGAGTATAACCTCCTTATCCCAGGTATAGCGTGTATATTTTGGTATTTACTTGGAGTATCTGATGACAACAAAAGTGTTTTTAAGTTTAATTTATCAGGAATCCCGAAGTTTTGTATTGCCACGCTTGTTATTGGGATTATTTGTATCCCGCTATTCTATGATATCCAAAATTTTGTAATTGATGTTTATAATACCCGCGGGGAGGTGAGGTTGGCTTCCGGTGAAGTATTACCCGCGAAAAATAAGTTTCTCAAGGCGTTGTACATAAACCCAATGCATTCACGGTCATTGTTTAATACCGGAGTAGCGGAATATATTGAGTATAAAAAAATACTGGGTAGCGCGATTGATGATACACCTTTGGTTAAGGCGTATTTGTATGAAGGATATTGGGAACGCGCTAAGTTAATAGAGCCACGGTATCCATTCGAACGTTTGATTAGAAGTATTGTGGTTGGAAGGAAGTATGAAGATAACAAATATTAACCTCCGCAGTTTCATATTGTTTATTCCTTTAATACTAGTAACACTGCTTTCAGGTGGGAGGTATCCGTTACAGTTTACCGTATTTGTTTTGTCAGTATCTGCGTTATGGGGATTAAAAAAGTATTTTTTACCTCATTTCCCGTCAGTAAAAATGGTAGGGAGTCAGGTTTTTGGGATTGCAGGGTGTATGGCGGTATGGTTTGTTATAACAGGGATTTTTAACTGTAAAAACGTTGAAGCCTATATATGGCAGATAGTGATTATGGCAACGGTATTCACGTATTCATACTTCCTATTTCTGTGTTTACCGAGGATACAGGGGGGTAGTGTTGCGTTTGAACTTGTTATTACTGTGATTGTTTTGATAGAAGCCATGTTAGGGTTTTATCAGTATTGGGGATTACATGGTATGCCCGTCGGGACGTTTACTAATACCAATCACTACGCAATCCTGCTGGTTACCGGCATCCTCCTTGCTCTAAACAGTTTAATGTTGAAGTTTAGTTTAACCAATGCTTTGGCCCGTATCCCGCTTGCGGGATTGTTCTTCATGGTATTAATGCTCACACATTCACGCAGTGCGGTATTATGCCTAGTACTAGGTTTAGCAGTTCTGGTATATTATTATTGGAAAAAATATGGGATTGCGGTATTACTCGCGGTTTCATTAGCAGTGATTGGTTTCACGCCTTCGGTTGTGGTTGAGAAGTTTGTAAAAACTTATGATACCGATGTTTACCAAAATACGGCAGTACGTGTTGAGATGATAAAAATTGCGTTCCGTGCAATCGCGGAATCACCTGTTGTAGGTCACGGGGTGGATGGGTACCTAATAAAGTATAGGCAGTTGAGTAATGGTGTGAGTATTACGCCTATTAATCCGGTGTGTTATGCCCGGGAGTCTATGTTTGTGCATAATGAGTTTCTGCAATTGGCGGTAGAGTACGGGTTACCGATGCTGGTGTTATTTCTATACCTGCTCTACACCTTCTTTGTTTCAGGTGGGCTATCCACTGTAAATATCGGGTATAAAACGGTTGCCGGGTGTTTACTAGCTCAAGGGATGATGGAGTTTAATCTTCATCTTCCTGCGTTACTGGTACTTCTTTTAGTAATTATAGTTTTGAGTGTTACTTCGGAGAGTGAAACCAGTGATATGGTTGTTAGTTGGAAAATCAGGACAGGGATTAATACTGGGATAGTTATTATCGCTATTATAGCGGTCATGTCAGTAATACCATCGCTGTCAAAGGTTTTACCGTGGAGTATAGAAAAAACTTTATTACAGCGGTTTTACGATCCCGGGGATGTATATTCACAGATAGACGATAAGTATGCATTAGCGTTTACAAGGTTATTTGAACTCTCACCAAAGAAAGCTTTGTATTATAATGATTATGGTGAGATATGCCCGAAGATGGGGATTCCAAGTGTATTTACGCTGAAATATTATAATAAAGCTTTAGAACTTGAACCCCTGTACCTCACTGCGAGAATGAACCTCGCATTATCCTATGCGTTGATTGGTGAAAAACAATTGGCGTTACGTGAACTCCGGAAAGTTGAGTTCATAAAAAAATATATAGAGAGTACTTATGATATTAAATCCCTGGATGAGTATAGCAAGAGAATAACGTATATTGATACTCAGTTATATGAGCGTGTAAAACAGGGATGCAAATAGAATTAATGAATGGATAGGTAAAGCGATGGTTAAGAATATTAAATATTCGCTGGTACTGCTGATATTCTTTTTCTCCGCAGTTTCATTTCTGCGGGATACGTTATTTACCGGGAAGACGTACTATACTCGTGACCTTACGTATATATTTCACCCGTGGAAACATTTTACCGTTGAGGAACTTCAGCAGGGGCGTGTGCCGTTATGGAACCCATACGCGTATTCCGGGATGCCGTTAATGGCGAATATGCAGTCACAGGTGTTTTATCCGTTGAGTTTAGTTTTTTATTCGTTACCGTTTGTGAAAGCGTTGAAGTTATTTTATCTCCTGCATCTTATACTTGCCGGGCTTGGTTGGTACTTGTTTTCACAAAAAAAAGGCGTTTGTGCGGTTGTGGGTATTACCGCCGGGATAATGTATATGCTCAGCGGGTATTTAGTATCAAAGATTGAGTTTTTAAGCCTATTTGCATCACTTGCGTGGTTACCCTGGATGCTGTTGTTTATCGATAATTGGTTGATGTTAGGGGTTGTTCTGGGGGTAAGTTTTCTTGCGGGGTATCCGCAGATATGGGGTATGCAGGCGGGGATTTTGATATTCTACGACTTTCTGCAGGTTATAGATAACGGTAGAAGTAATTTACGTGCGGGAGTATTGGGAAAAATTAGAAAGTATCTATACGCAGGAATAATCTTCGCAGGATTGGCTGCTGTACAACTTTTCCCGGCTGTTGAGCTTATTGCCAATTCTCAACGCGGGACTATGAAATTGGATTATCAAACTGTTACCGTAAATTCTGCGAAAGGTAATGATATTATTAACTGCTTCGTCCCTATGTTAAACTCCAGCGGGATAAAGGGCCAGCAACAGATTACCGGGGAGAAATATTATTGGGCAACTACAGGATACATAGGTGAAGCCGTAACTTCATTGCTGGTAGTTGGGATAATATTTGCGTTTGTCGTGTTTATTAGGGATAAAAAATATAAGGATATCATCAAACTATTATTTTTGTTGATGCTTGCTGGTATGGGTTTAGTATTGGCGTTAGGTGAAAAGTTTTGGGGTTATAAGTTTATATATGAACACTTGTTATTGTTTAGATATTTCCGTTATCCCGGAGGGTTAATGTACATATTTTCTGCTGCCGCAGTGTTGATATTAATCACAACTCTTCCGGTTATATTTGAAAAACTGGAACGGAAGAGTAATGGTAGTAACAATGGTTACCTATGGCTGATACCTGCTGTTGTATTGATAAACCTTCTTATACTTTCATACAAACACTTACCGGTTACAAGTGATAGATGGTATGGGTATATTAATCATACGGCAGCGAGGTTGCAATATGAGAATATTAAAAATAACAGTCATCCCTGGGAACGGTTTTTTGTATCACCCGCAACAGATCGTAACCGTATGTTTACTACAGGAAATGTTGAGTACGCATGGAAGTTATCTACCGAAAAGTTGTTCAATCTTATAAGTATGAAGTTCCATCTGTTCAACTTTGCGGGGATGGGAGAACCGTTGGAACTTGCTAACTCCTACTCTTACGCGCTGGATATTTACGAGCAAAAAAGGTTTGAGGATGCAAAGTATTTACTGGGTTTCGCAAATGTAAGGTATGTTATAGCGGATACTGATTTAAACGCAGAGTTGCTTTGTACCACGCCGGCAAAGGTGTATCTCAACGATAAAACATTATCCCGTGCGGTGTTTATACCCGAAAAAAATGCGGGGACTGATGGGCAGCTAGTTTCGCAAAGTGAAACTAAGAAAAAGTTGGTATTTGAAAAAGTCGGTATCACAAGATATTCACCGGAACGTGTTAACTTACAGCTTACACAAAAAAGGGCGGGGGTTGTGGTGCTTACCGACAACTGGTATCCAGGATGGGTGGTTAAGGTTGATGGTTTAAATAGTAAACTTGAGAAGTTTATGAAAACTTTCCGTGCTGTGAAAGTAAATACCGGAACCCTGAATATTGAGTTTGTGTATATACCAGGAATGTTTTGTGCAGGGTTATCACTTACATTGCTGACAGTAACAATTTTGTTAATCATTGGATTGAGGTATGCCACACAGAAAGTAGTAGGGTAACAAAAAGGATGATATATATAATACTTCCGGCGTATAATGAAGCTGCGGCGTTAGAGAAGTTAATCCCCAAGTTCAGTGTATTGCTACCCAAAACAAATGTGAAAGTTATAGTGGTTAATGATGGTTCAACAGATAATACTTCAAAAGTAGCTGCCAGGATGGGTAGTACAATAAATATTGTTTTACTTGAACATAAGGTTAATTCCGGGCTTGGTACAGCTTTGTTGACTGGTATTAAATATGTGGTAAATATAGGGTTAGAAGATAATGATGTTGTATGTACTATGGATGCTGATGATACACATCCTGTTGATTCAATAACGGGTATGATTGAAAAAGTTAAGAGCGGGTATGATATTATTATAGCGTCAAGATATGTCCCTGGCGCAAAGCTCGTGGGATTAGCATTTTACCGCAGGGTGTTGAGTTTATGCGCAAAGATTATTCTGCAGTTAAGGTATCCGTATCCCGGGCTAAGGGATTATACCTGCGGTTATCGCGTGGTACGCGGTGAGATTATTAAAAAAGCATTTATGAAGTACGGTGATAAGTTGGTTACTGAAACTAATTTTGCGGCAACATTTGAGTTATTAATGAAACTGTTGGAGTTCAAGCCAAAACTTGTGGAAGTGCCGCTGGTGTTGAGGTACGACCTTAAACCAGGAAAAAGTAAGTTACGGTTATTCAAAACTTTGGGTGGATATGTTAAACTATTATTTAAATGATTTAAGGTACTAGAGTTTTTATAGAAAGGTGTTAAAATTATTATGAGCAGGTTTAAAGTAGGGTTGAGTACGTATAGTTTGTCACGGGCAATCAAAGCAAAAGAGTTTGATATCCTTGGAGCGATACAGTGGATTAAAGATAATGGCGGTGAGTTTGTTGAACTTTCCTATGGCGGGTTAGCGGATAACCCAAAACTTGTGGATGACATCCGTGAGAAAGCAAAGTCGTGTGAGCTTGATATCGCGAGTTATACTATTGGTGCAGCTTTTATACAGGATACTGACGAGAAATACCGCGCAGAGATTGAACGCATGAAAAAGGAAGTTGAGATCGGTGCGCGGCTTGGAGTTAAACGTATGCGGCATGACGCTGCGGGACGGCCAAAGCCGGACTGTAATATCGAACAGTTTATGAAAGACCTTCCGAAAGTAGCGGATGCATGCCGTGAGATTGCGGATCATGCAAAAAAGTACGGGATTACTACCAGTGTTGAAAACCACGGGTTTTTTATGCAGAAAAGTGATCGTGTACAGATGCTGATCAACGCAGTGGGACGCGAGAATTTTCGTACGACCATCGATATCGGCAACTTTCTCTGTGCGGATGAGGATCCTGTAGTGGCTACAAAAAACAATATTAGGTTCGCATCGCACGTGCATTTTAAGGATTTTTATATCCGTAAACAATATCCCGGTGAAGGATGGATTAATACGCTTTATGGTAATTACCTTCGTGGCGCAATTATTGGGTTTGGGGATGTTGACACCCGTGCAGTCCTGCAAGTGATTAAAGAATCTACCTACGAAGGGTATCTCTCAATTGAGTTTGAAGGCGGGGAAGAGTGTAAGCTCGGGTCTAAGACCGGGATCGCGAACCTTAAACGTTTGGTATCAGAACTGTAAACACGCTGTTAGGTTGAATTAAGTAACTCAATAATTGGTTTATCACTGCGTTGATTGTATTACATAACCAAATAATGTAGTATTAAATAGCATTCTATAAATTCTATAGAAGGAGAAAATATCTATGAAAGATAACATCAAGAAGTATTATGTTATTACCAGTGCTTTATCTTTATTATTGTTTTTATGCGATGTATCATTTTGCTGGTGGAATAATGATTGGCAGTATAGGCAGAAGTTTACAGTTACCAACAGCAGCGGTGTATTGTCTGATTACCAGATATTTTGTTCTACAGGGCTTATAAATACATCAAGCTTAGTCTCTCAGGCAAAAATGCGTGATGATCTCGGGGATATAAGGTTTGTCGATAACGATGATGTTACGGAATTGAGATACTGGGAAGATAAAACAAGTTCAACTACCGCAGGATTTGTGGTCAAACTTCCAAATATACCTAACGGAACAAAAGATATTTATTTGTATTACGGAAACTCAAACGCAGTATCCAAGAGCAGCGGGGCCGCGGTATTTGATTTCTATGACGATTTTAGTTATTACATAAATGGTTCTTCCGCTAGTCCAACTTGGATGGTAAATGAAGGATGGTCTGTACAAAACGGTGTGTTTCAACAAAAGAATTTGGGATTTGCACCACCAATGGCAAAGATTTCCGATTTGGTAGTTAAGGACTTTTGTCTTAAGTTAAGATATCGTTGGGATGGGTATTATAACGATTCTATAGGAATTCAATTTAGGGAACGGCTTAGTTCTGCTTATACCTACAGAATTGTTATAGCTGGTAATTCCGGTTCCCGTTATGAATTCTCAAAAGCTAGAGGGGCATTTTGGAGCCCAGTGGTTTTATTCGCTACAGCTCCTTATAGTTCAATTGGGCAGATAGATAAGTGGCATGATTTAAAAATAATAGCGAATGGCCCAAATATATCAAGTATCGTAGATAGCAACTTGGTATTTAATGGTTATGATACTGAATACACATCGGGAACAATATCTGTTTATACAACAAATGCATACTGGTCAATTGATGATATTTATATTAGTAAATATGTGAATCCAGAGCCATCAATTTCATTAACAACATCAGAAGAAAAATATTTGTTACCATCAACAAACTCGAATTCAAAAGTGAAAATATCACCGAATCCTTTTAATGGATCTAATGGAGACACAGTAATTACTTTTTCAGGATTTAATTCAAGCGCAAGTATTAAAGTTCATACTTTAAAAGGTGAATTAGTTTGGTCTAAGGATAATACTGGTTCTTCAGAAAACTGGGATGTAAAAAACAAGAATGGCAAACCGGTTGCCAGCGGGGTATATATATTTGTTATCACGGACTTCTATGGAAATAAACAAACCGGAAAACTTGCAATAATTAAGTAACGAAACTTATACTAGGTCGTATAGCTGCTGCTTGTATATACATTTTATTTTTATGTATAATACCTAAACAAACGCGTAATTTTTATTATTTAATAAAAAAGGTGGTGAACGCAAAACTATGACAGAAATACAAGTATCCGTAGTACTTCCCTGTTTAAACGAGGAAGAAACGATTGAAGCAAGTATAAAAAAAGGTTTTGCAGGTATTACTAAGACAGGCCTTCCTGGTGAAGTCATCGTTGTGGATAACGGTTCTACTGACAAGTCAGTTGAGTTATCAAAAAACCTTGGTGCACGGGTAATTAATGAATCCGAGAAAGGGTATGGTAACGCGTTACGCCGGGGGATCGATGATGCTTACGGGAAGTATATCATTATGGGAGATTCTGACGATACCTACGATTTCTCTGAACTTGATAAGTTTGTTAAGCTTTTAAAGGACGGTGGGTACGATCTTGTGATGGGGTCGAGGTTTAAGGGAAAAATCTTGCCCGGTGCGATGTCGTGGACACACAGGTATATCGGTAATCCTATACTCTCAGGGATACTCCGTGTATTTTTCGGGGGTAATGTGTCTGACTCGCATTGCGGGTTACGCGCGTTTACTAAAGATGCATATAAAAAAATGGGCCTCCAGACAACTGGGATGGAGTTCGCGTCGGAAATGGTTATTCATGCTCTTAAACTTAAACTAAAAATCGGGGAGATACCAATAACGTACTATCCGCGTAGAGGTGAGTCAAAACTTATGGGCTTACGGGATGCGTGGAGGCATACACGGTTTATGTTGTTGTACAGCCCAAACTATTTGTTTCTTTTACCCGGACTGCTATTGTTTATTCCGGGAATAGTTATGCTGATAACTTCATTATTTGGCCCGCTGGTATTATTCGGTAGGGAATGGGGTATACACGTAATGGTGTTTGCCAGTATGATGACAATACTTGGGTGGCAGATACTTAGCCTGGGATTATGCGCTAAATCGTATGCTCTGAATATCGGGCTTGAGGAAAGCGGGCGGACAAAATGGTTGCTCCGCGTGTTCTCGATTGAACGTGCAGCGGCAGTATCGTTAATTATGATACTTGCAGGGATTGGGTTAATTCTTTATATCCTTGTCACATGGATGCAACACAATTTTGGCGCGCTTGCTGAACAAAAAACTGCGTTACTCGCTGTTACGCTTATCACCGTTGGATTGCAAACGATATTCTCGGCATTCCTCACGAGTATGCTGCAGATTAAGTATAGAAAGTAAGTTGTAATATGAAAATACTGCTGATTTATCCTCCGCGTGAAAATTATATTTTTGGTGTGACTCCACATGTGTATATTGAAGCTGATGCCGGGAATTATCCGCCGATTGGGATGTTGTATATCGCAAGTTACCTCAAAAATCATTCTAAAAATGTGGGTATAAAAGTATTAGATGCTTGTACAGAACAGTATACGCATGAGCAAGTTAAGGGTTTTATTGACAAAGAAAAGCCTGATATAGTCGGTATTTATTTCTCAACTTATTATCTCAACGACGGTATAATAGTTGCTAAAAGTGTTAAACAGCTAAACGCAAAAACGCTTGTAATTGCGGGTGGGCCGCATGTCATGTTATATCCAGAAGAAACTATTAAACTGCCGGAGATTGATTATGTTATGGCAGGTGAGGGGGAACATAGTTTTACTGAACTTGTTGAATGTATAGCAGAAAATAGGGTGTCGGATATTTCAAAAATTTCTAATATATGGAGTAAAAAGTCGAATTATTCAAAACCGCTTACCCGCGGGCGGGAAGAAGATATTGACTCTCTGCCGTATCCCGCACGTGAACTTTTGAGTGTTAATAAGTATAAATCTATACTTGCTAAACGTAATCCTATAACTACAGTTATTACATCAAGAGGGTGCCCGTTTAAATGTCTTTTTTGTTCTAATATCGAAAGCGGGCAAAAAGTTAGGTATCGTTCTGCGGTAAATGTTGTTAACGAGCTTCAGTACCTGCATAATAATTATCAAATTACAGATTTCCTGTTGTTTGACGAGTTGTTTACTTCCAACCGCCAGCGCGCAATGGATATCTGCAATGAAATATTACGACGCGGATTAAAGATCCGTTGGCATTGCCGCAGCCGTGCGGATGTTTTGGATAAAGAAATGGTTGTGTTAATGAAAAAAGCAGGATGTAGGTTGATACAATTCGGGATTGAAACTGGTAATCCGCGGTTACAGCAGTTAATAAATAAAAAACTTGTACTAGACGAAGTAAGAAAAACAATTGCTATGGTATATGATGCCGGAATATATACGTACGCGGATTTTATGTTTGGTTTACCTACCGAAACTGAAGAAGAAACTAAAATAACATTGGAGTACGCTAAATCATTAAAACTTGACTACATAGCATTTGGAATGTTTCATCCTATACCAGGTAGCGTGTTTTACCAGCAAGGGTTGGATGAAAATAAGTTTACAGATTTCTGGCGTGAGTTTGTTAATAATCCAACTATACCGATGGAAGATCATTCCTGGACTCGTAAGGATAGGACGAAGTTTCATGATTTTATGTCCTATGCCTACCAAAGTTTTTATATACGGCCTTCATATATGTTTTCTCATTTATTTCGTTTAGATTCTTTTAACCAGCTGGTATGGCAGGTAAAAGCGGCGTTTAGGGTGTTCTCACAACTTATCTTGAAGCGATATAAATAGATGAAAGTTTTGATCGTAAATAGGTACATGAGCGTATACGGCGGGGCGGAATCGGTCGTACGGGAACTCGCGCTAGGGTTGCTTAAACGCGGGATTGGAACTAAGGTTGTTACTCTGAATGTTTCCGAAGAAGTACGCGGATTGTGTCCTGGTGTTGAATTTGTACTGCCTCCAAAAGTGTTTCCGTATGCATTCAGAAGTACGGGAATTACAGCAGCGATGGGAATTCTTGATGAATACTGGTGGTTACGGAAACTTATAAAGAGTTGTTACCGCGAGTTTGATATAATTAATACCCATAATTTCCCTGCTAGTATTGCCGTGCATGGTTTAGATAAACCTGTAGTGTGGTTGTGTAATGAACCTCCTGACCTGGTGAATAATTTACGTCCATCTTTGATAATGAAACTGTTTCGCTGGGTGGGATTGAAAGTTGATAGAGAGATCATTAATAGTTCAGTTGATACTCTGATCGTTGCGGACGAAAATAATTTCAGCAGGGTTGAGGAACGTTATGGTCGGAGAGATTCTGTGGTGATCCCTTATGGAATAAGTACTGAAATATTTTATGCTCAAAAAGTTGACGCGAAAGAATTGCGCGAAAAATACAAAATTCCTTTCGAAAAAAGAATTGTGTTACAGGCAGGGGTTTTGTCTCCTCAAAAAAATCAATTGGCGTCAGTTAATGCATTGAATAATATCTGTAAAAATGGTGTTGACGCAGTTTTGGTATTGGTGGGGAATAAGGATACAAAGTATTATAATGAGGTTGTTGACGCTGTGAAAAGTTACGGTATGGAATCCCGTGTGGTTTATACGGGTATCGTAGGCAAAACTGAACTTGCGAAGTTATATAACATCGCGGATGTGTGTGTGTTCCCCGTTAAGGAGCAGGGGGGGTGGCTTGCGCCGTTTGAAGCTATATCCTGTGCGAAGCCTGTAGTGGTTTCTACTACAATGGGTGCTGCGGGGTTGATAAAGTCTAAGAATTTAGGAGTTGTAACTAATGACTTTGGGAATGCGTTACAGCAAGTGTTTGATAACCACTCTACCTGGCAGAAGATTGCTGGAGAAGGTATGAAGTGGGTACATGAGAATCTTACCTGGGATAAATACGTTGACGAAATGATAAATAAATTTGAACAAACGCTTAATCGTTAATAAAGCGTGTAATTGAATTATTCTCGCCTATTTTGTATATTAATTGTTTATATTTATAAGGAGTAGTGATAGTAATGAAAATAATAGTTACTGGCGGTTGTGGATTCCTTGGTTCATGGGTTTGCGAGTATTATGCGAAAAAGGGTGTGAAAGTTGTTGCGTATGACAACATGACAAAACATGAACTTATGCGTACCGGATATAACGTTGAAAAAGCGAGAAATTATAATACTGACTACCTTAAATCTATTGGAGTAAATGTTGTAAAAGGTGATGTACGAAATAAAGAACATTTGTTTGACAATGTTAATGGCAGCAGTTTTATTGTTCATACCGCCGCTCAGCCGGCGGTCACCATAAGCATGGAAGAACCGGAACTGGATATCACAACGAATCTTATGGGAACTTTTAATGTTTTAGAAGCTGCGAGAAAGTTTAAAATCCCTGTTGTTTCCTGTGCTACTGTTCACGTGTACGGTAACAAAATTAATGACGAGCTTAAATCAGGGAAAACTAGGTATTTGCGTAATCCCGTAGGGATTGATGAGGAGTATCCTACCCTGGGTGGGTGGTTAACACCATTGCATGCATCAAAAGCAAGTGCAGATATTTATGTTAGGACGTACATTGAAACATATAAGATTAGAGCTGCAAGTTTTCGTCTTACCGGTCTATATGGTCCAAGGCAGTTGGGTGGTGAGGACCATGGCTGGGTTGCTAATTTTTGTATCCGCGCTGTGTTGGGAATACCCATGACAATATTTGGTACCGGTAAACAGTTGAGAGATATTATTTATGCAGAAGATGTTGTCCAAGCATTTGATGCCTTTCGAAAACATCCTGTACCCGGAATTTATAATATCGGCGGGGGTAAGATGACAATGATATCGTTACTTGAATCAATCAAGGTTATTGAAAATATTGTCGGGAAGAAGGTTGACGTTAAGTTTGCACCGGGACGGTACGGCGATCTAAAGTATTTTGTGTGCGATATAAGGAAAGCTGCAAAAAATCTTAAATGGTCACCTAAGGTGAAGCCTGTGGAAGGTATTACAAAGTTGGTGGACTGGATTCATGTGAACCAAAGGTTGTTTAATAAATGAAAGCGTTAATACTTGCCGGAGGTAGAGGTAAGCGGTTAGGGAAGGTTTCCGAAGGGATAAACAAGTGTATGCTTCCTGTTCGCGGACGGCCATTGATTGAACATAGCCTTGATACTGCGGTACGGCAGAAGGAAATAACGGAAGTAATTCTTGTTGTTGGATACCGCGCTGAAGATGCTATTAATATGTACGGGACGAGTTACAAAGGTACCCGTGTTAAGTATGTTATTCAATGGGAACCCAAAGGATTGGTGGATGCCATTGATTGGGCAAGGCCTGTTATAGGTAACGATGATATCATGTTGATGCTTGGCGACGAAATCATGTTAAACCCGGACCATGAAGGAATGTTGAAAAAGTTTAAAAATGAAAATGTTGATATTCTCTGCGGGGTTGTTGAAGTTAAGGACAAAAACCTGATAAAACGAACATATTCTATGCTGTACGAAAAAGATGACAGGGTAATTAAGCTTGTAGAAAAACCTGAAGAGCCATTTAATAATGTTATGGGTACAGGGAATTGTGTATTCAGGAATTCGGTTTTAGGGTATGTAGAGAGTATGGGTATTAACTCGAAACGCGGAGAAAAAGAGTTGCCGGATTTAATTCAAGCTGCGGTAGATGATAATAAGAATGTTAAGCTCTACAGGTTATGTAATAAGTATATTAATGTGAACTCGCCGGAAGAGATGCAAGAGGTTGATTCATTCTTTGCTCATTTCTAATAATTAGTTTCTGTTGTATTAAAGTATTTTTGAAAGGGGATAACATAATGGTCAGTAACGAAAGTGGTACGGAGAAACAAAAACGTGATTGGTTGAAATTCTTACCCGGGGGTATATATACTACCTCAAAGTATTTCGGTATATTTTATCTTTTAAAACTTATTTTTCGTAGTGCGATGGAGTATATAAGGACGTATTTCTACATTTTGCGTGTACGCGGATTGAAACAGGCGTACAGTTTTTTTTATACAAAATTTTTTGTACCCGCAGGTGAAGGTGCCGGAGCGGGGATTTACTTTTTGTTAAACCCTATTGTTCGCCGTTTCCCGAGGCTCGTACCTAGGCCAAGGTACGTCGAGATAGAGGTTACCACGATATGCCCGCGAAAATGTATTATGTGCGAACATACTTACTGGAAGGACCAGGAAGAACGGCATTTGAGTTTAGATGAGTTTAAACATATAGTAAATGAGTTTAAAGGTATACGCTGGTTGCATTTAACAGGTGAAGGGTCGTCTTTTACAAATCCGGATTATCCCAAAATGTTAAGGCATGCAAAGGATAAGTTTATTTCGGTATACCTTGTCGATACGCTTGATATGATGGATGAAGAAAAACTTGAAATGCTGGTTGATATTAAACTTGAAGGTATTTATATCTCATTAGACGCTGCGACTAAGGAAACATACGAAAAAATACGTGTTGGCTGTAATTTTTACCGTGTAATAAATAATATAAATAAATTGTTGGAAATAAAAAGAAAGAAAAAAAGTTTATTGCCTGAAGTAAGTTTCAGGAACATTATACTTACAGAAAATGTTCATGAGATGCCGGATTTTGTGAAGCTTATAGCGTCGTTTGACACCAAAATGATGGGTCGCGGGGCAAGGTTGGATTTTGTAGGTAATCTCGAATTTCCTGAAGTAAAACAATACTCAGTAGCAAAAGTACCGGAAGAAATTATTAAAGCTACCATGGAAAATGCCCTGAAATACAATGTGAACGTTTTTTTAAGTCATATCGAGTGTAAACAAAATCCCAGTATCAACCAGTGTATAGCATGGATGGAGCCCTATATCATTATGGGCGGATATGTAATGCCCTGCTGTAATATATTGATGTCTAATAAGCGTACGGTGCTTCGGGAACATGCGTTCGGGAATATTTATAAACAGTCGTTAAGCGAGATTTGGAATTCCGAACGGTTCAGAAAATTCCGTGATACGATAACAAAACCTGATGCTAAAGTACCGTTTTTGTGTACTATGTGCAGAGCGTACGATTTTTCTGAACGCGCAAAAAAGTATGGCGTAGATGAAACTCTTTAATGGGGAGATGTTTTGAGTAATATAAAAAATAAGCATAACAAAAACAAACCTGTGATCGTACCGGTTCCGGTACAAAGATTGACACCTGTCCTTGGAAAGATTATTGCTAACAATGTTGTTCTGCAATTAGTATTATCTGGGATTATTGCGGTATGGGCATACGTACTCGCAAAAAATTACTTCGCTGCGTATCCCGTTGATTTTAATGCGTTGAATTTATTGTTTACCTTACCGGCAAGGATGGATAAAGCCGCACCAGGGTTCGTAAATGTGCTGGTGTCAAGCGTTCTTGCTATAGCCGGAGCGAAAGTGTTATTTCTCGCGGCATACGGATACGGTGCTATGCTCAACAGGTATGTGTTGAAATTGGAGTACCATAACGGAAAAGAAGAGTTTGTCTTTGATTCAGGTATCGGGTTGGGATTGTTGATTGTTATTTTTTTAGCCACAGGGATCATTGGGTTGTTCAGTTTAGGGACTGCAATATTTCTTCTGGGGATCGGGTTTGTGTTTCTGGTGCTGAACCTAAAAAAAGTGGTGGAGAACGCTAAGTCTTTCCTTCCTAAAAGTAAACTGGCAGTTAATGAGATTACTGCATTGTGCGTGCTTTTTATTGCTTTAATTGCGGTCTTAGCCGGGTCGTTGGTACCTGAAACGTTTTATGATTCTATGAAGTACCACCTAGGTGTGCCGTTACAGTGGGTTTTAGGGCATAAGATTGCGCCGATAGAAGATTTTGAGTATTCTTACTACCCGCTGAATATTCAGGTATTGTACGGCGCGGTAATGCTTTATGGTAATGACATAACTGCGAAGCTCGTGCATTATATTATAGGCGTATTGTTGTTGATGACGGTATACACGATTGCACGGAAGTATTTTTCGCGTGCTACCGGGATATATGCTATGTTCATTCTTTATACGATACCTATGGCAATGATTGTTGCATGGAAAACAGCGGTTGAACATGGGCTGGGTTTGTTTGAAACACTTGCTGTTTACGCGTTTCTTAACGCTGCAAAGTTTATTGAGAACGGTGGTGAACAGCAAAATCAGTTTATCAAGTGGTTAGTCTTATCAGGTGCATTCGCCGGGCTCGCAATCGGGGGGAAGTATACCAGCGTATATTGTCTGATCGCATTAATGATTGCAATTACAGGGTATTACATTTTAAAACGTAAAGTTGTTGAGTTAAAGAAAGTCATACTTGCCGTAGTTGTTATTGGGGTAATAAGTGTTCTAACCGTGAGTCCGTGGTTGGTGCGTAATGCTGTACTCACGGGGAATCCTACGTATCCTTATGTGGTATCCCCGACACAGGATATCGGGGTGAAACACAAGAATTCGGTGGTAGCATTCACTGATCCCGGCCCGCCGGATAGGAGTATAAAAAATTTTGTTACCCTCCCATGGACACTTACTATGGGAACAAATACGCAGGAGCCGCATTCCGGGGTTATATTATTATTGCTTCTGCCCTTCACTCTTTTATGGTGGAAGACAAAGCCGGAATTGAAGTTCTTGCTGATATACTCTGTAATCTACTGCGTTATCTGGTTTATGGTAAGGACATATTTCAGGTATTTAACCCCGGTATTACCGGTTGCAAGTATTGTGCTTGCGTATTATCTTACAGAAAACAATTTGGTTAAGTTCGTAAAAACTGTACTGCTATTATTTGTGATATTTCTTGGGTTCCGGCAGGTGTATTCTACTGTGTTTATGGAAAAAATGTCAATGGATCCCCTGCCGTACCTGCTTGGGATGGAGAGCAGGTATTCGTATTTATCCACCCAACGGCCAACTTATCCGTGCCCGTACTATCCCGCAACGGATTGGATGAATAAAAATATGCCTGTAGGTTCTAAGATAGCGTTCTTGGGTGAATGCCGCGGGTTATATTCCAAACATAAAGTTGTCGTGCAAACAATCGGGGATGAAAGCCCGTTAGTGCGTGTAATGCGGGAGTCAAATAATATGGATGAGTTTTATGATAATCTCGTTAATAAAATGAAAGTTACACATTTTATGTTAAACCTGCCCGAAGCTAAACGGTTGGCTGGGTATGATATGTTTAACTGGGACAATGCAGGACAGTTGCGGATCTTTAATGAGTTTTGGGTGAAACATGTGAGGCTTATACATAAAACTTTGCCGGATATCACGCTGGATAATCAAAGAGGGTACAGAATGTCTGATATCCCGCAGTACTGGGAGAAATATGTAGCGGATCCTACGGGATATCTGTATATCTACGAAATCGTTAAGGATAAACAACCGGCGGGGCAAAGCGGGATTAATGAGTATAATATGCCGGTTAACTGGTTATTAATGCCAGGATTATATCCTGAAGCACGGAAGAAAATGTTGGGTTTATGACAAAAGTATTGGTTATCAATGAACCGTTTGTCCCGGATTTTTGTAGGACACAACGCTGGGCTGCACGTACCCGCGGACGCGTACTGCGTGCACCGGACTGGCTGGCATACGCAACGGCTGTCCTTGAACAAGCCGGGGTGGAGGTAAAACTTTACGACTTTCCTGCGATGGACTGGGGGAAAGATAAATTACGTGAACTCATAAAAAATGAACAGCCGGAATTCGTGGTACTCGACGCTACAACGCCGTCAATATATTCTGATATTGAATGCGCAAAGATTGTGAAAGAGGAATCCGCTGGGGTTAAGGTTATTATGGTCGGGCCCCATGTGTCATCACTACCGGAAGATACGCTTAAGATCAGTGATGGTATGGTAGATATGGTAGTTATAGGTGAGTATGATTACGCTGTACGTGATTGTGTGTTAAAGTATCCGAACCTTAATGAAGTTCAAGGAATATGTTATAGAAACGGTACTGAGTTTATACGGACAACCCCGCGGGGGTTAATTGAAAACCTTGATGCCCTACCTTTTCCTGCATGGAAACACCTTGACCTAATGAAATATTTTGACGGCGGGAAGTTGTATCCTTATATCGACATAATATCCGGCCGCGGGTGCCCGAACCAATGTGTTTTTTGTTTATGGCCGCAGGTAATGCACGGGACACAGTATAGGTTAAGAAGTGCAAAAAATGTGGTGGATGAAATTGAATACGATATAAAATTATGCCCCCAGGTACTAAAGGGCGGCGAGTTTTTCTTTGAAGATGATACGTTTACTGTAAAACAATCGCGCGCAATGGAAATCTGTGATGAAATACTCCGGCGCGGGTTGAAGATAATATTTTCAGTTAACGGCAGGGTGGATAGCGTTAATGATGAAATGTTTAAACTCATGAAACGTGCGGGGTGCCGCGAAATATTAGTGGGGTTTGAATCCGGTGACCAGGGTATGCTTGAGAATATGCATAAAAATACTACTCTGGAGCAAGCACGGAAGTTTATGGAGCTTACCAAAAAATACGGGATTAGTGTTCACGGATGTTTTGTTATTGGCCTGCCGGGTGAAACACATGCTACTGCAAAGAAAACTATTGATTTTGCGTTAAGCCTTGGGTTGCATACCGCACAGTTTTCGGGTGCTGTACCGTTTCCTGGGACAAGATACTATGAGTTAGCTAAAGAAAAAGGGTGGTTGAAAGCAAAGTCTTGGGCGGATTGGTTATTACAAGGAGAACAGGCTGGTGTGGTGGAGTATGAGAATATGACACGTAAAGAAATTGATTGTTATGTTGATAGCGGATTAAAAAAGTTTTATTTTCGTCCTCAATATATGATAAGATTTTTGTTTGAAACAAAGAGTTTACCGGATTTTTACCGTAAATTACGAGGGTTTTGGAATTATTTAAGATACCTTTTTGCGTCGAATAAATAGTGTTTATTTTGTTAGTTAAGGAGTACTAAAGAATCATATGCCGCCGTTAATTACTATAGGGATACCCGCAAAAAATGCTGAGCATACAGTTGTTAAATGCCTGGAGTCAGTCCTTGCACTGAATTATACTACTTACGAACTTATTGTTGTGAATGACGGTTCAACTGATACCACCGGCATCATTATTGAGAAGTACAAAGAAGTGTTTAACACGAAATTCGGGGATGAAAGGTTAAAGATTATTACTACTGACGGTGTTGGCCCGTCAAAAGCAAGGAATATGATTATTGAACGTTCAGCGGGTAAGTATTTAGCGTTCACTGATGCGGACTGCGTTGTTGCTGCTGACTGGCTGGATGAATTATTGAAACCGTTGAGTTTGGATAATATGAACAATCTCCCGACCCGCAGTTCGTGGCCGTTGTATAAATACAAAATTGCTTGTGTCGGAGGTGACCAGCAAAGCCCGTTGGATGAAAGCCAGTTTGGCCGTTATGTTCAAGGGTTTATGAAATCAGTAGGGTTTATCACCGGATACATCAAACCATCAATAAAGAATGCTAAAAAGAAGGTGGATGATTACAAGAAAGTTGATCATAATCCTACATGCAACTCATTATATCCACGTGAAATATTTGCTGATCTCGGTGGTTTTGTCCCTAACCTTTATCCGGGTGAGGATGTTGAATTTGATAAGCGTATGAAAGCAAAGGGGTATATTTTATTGTATAATCCCGCAGCAATTGTACGGCATTACCGCGCAAAAACATGGAAACTTTTCGCGAGGATGATGTTTAACTACGGCAAGGTACAAGCATACCTCGTACGTAAGTTCGGGTTGTTTAGGCTTATACATTTCGAGCCACTAATTTTGCTATGCGGAATCGCTGTGATTATATGGTTTGCTTTACCCGGAATGCCTCCGGTGAAATGGTTGATGGAATCTGCGGGGATTTTGGTGTTAGCAGGGTATGTAAAGTTTGTTTTTGATTCCAAAAATATTAAACACGCAGCGGTATATACCGGGTTGTTTATTTATACTCTTATATGGTGGAACTACGGTTTTGTTACGGGATTGTTCTCAAGGTCGCCTTTAGCGGAGAAAGTAAGTACTTCTTTAGACATAAACGCGAATATTACTGCTGTTAGCAGATAGTTAAAAACTAGTAATACAAGGTACCCGCTGGCAATCTTTCCTGCATCAAAACCTATCTTGCTGAATAATATTGACGCGCTTACTTCGCGTATGCCAAGGCCGCTTATGCTTAACGGTATTAATGCGATAACTGCAACTCCGCTGTTAACCAGGAAGGTTGTGATAAAAGACAACTCTATCCCTATTCCTCTTAATGCAAAGTATATAGGTAATGATGAAATTATCCAGCGGAGAAGGTTAATCCCTAGGTTTATTAAAACAATGCCGGTATGTGTGATGAAGTAGTTTTTGTAAGCGGCAAAAAAACCGGTAAACCGCTGGCCTATGGGGCCAAGGAGTGTTTTAACGATCCTGCGGATTGCCGGAGTGAATAACAATATCCCGAGTATTAAGAAAGCAAGGAAGGCGAATGTTAATATCCGCATTGCAGTCGGAATATCAAAGTATATTAACGCTGTTCCGGTGCAGATAATGAAGCCTAGTATTAACGCTGTGGTTTTGTCTATAAGAAATACAGCAGTGCTCGGGCCGATGTCAACATTTTCTTTCTTTAAAAAATATAGGAGTGTAAGATCCCCGAAGTTCGCGGGTAAGATATTGCGTGCAGCCCACATGTACAACCCTATGCTAAAACATTTAGGGTAACTGATGTTCTTTAATGGTGATATTATGTATTTAAGGTTGAAACCTGTGATTGCAAAAAAAAATATTTGTATGAATACAATCGGGATAAAGTATAAGTAATTGAATGTTTTAACAGCGGCTAGGATATTGGGAATGCCTAGTTTGTACAATAAAAACAGTATTAATACTAGTCCTATGGCAAATCTTAATATTGTTGAGTATATGCTTTTCTTCATATTTAATATATTATAAAATATATGTTTATTTAATATGATAATAATTTATGAATAAATATGTTAAGTTAATTTTTGGTATAGCGATCAGTTGTGTTTTTTTGTACCTGATCTTCAGGAAAACAGACCTTCAGCAAATTTTTTCGTTAATCCTTGCGGCAAAATGGGGGTTTGTGTTATTGTCGCTTGTCTTGACTGTTGTTTCACTGTATATTCGCAGTTACCGCTGGCAGGTTCTGCTTAAGGAACATCATGTGATACCCAGGCGTAGTTGTATGGAGTCTATCTGTATAGGCCTTACTACAAATAATCTTTTACCGTTCAGGTTAGGTGATCTTACACAGGCGTATGTCCTTGCGAAACGTAATAGTTTGAGTAAGTCACTCGTGTTATCCACTGTTGTGGTGGAACGTTTATGCGATCTTGTATTTCCTTTAGTTGTCATTACTGCGAGTTCTGTGGTGATACTTGCGCCAGGGAGTAATTTAGTATTCGCGTTTTTGGTTGTTATACCCATAGGATTACTCTTCTTATTTATTGCAAAAGGGCAGGTTAAAAATATTGTGTCTTTCATTTTCTCAAAAACACAGTATAGTGAACGAATAGTGAGGGCTGTAGATAATTTTTATGCGGGTTTTAAAGTGTTCAGAACTTGGCAGAACTCTTTGTTGGTTACGTTTTATACACTCGTGTTGTGGACATGTTACTCTCTTATGTCATACTGCATTCTTCTTGCAGTAAGAATAGACCTGTCGTTATTGAAAGTTATTTGGGTACAGGCAGTAACTGCAATGAGTGTGGTGATACCTTCTTCTCCGGGGTACATAGGAACCTGGGAATTTTTTGCGCAGTCAGCATTGCAGGTTCTGGGAGTCAATAAAGAATTGGGGTTAACTTTTGCGATTCTTTCTCATGCTACACAGTATATTGTTCAAAATGTTATGGGGATATATATGATTGCGAAAACTGGCTTATCTTTTGCTGAGATAGGTAATACTAGAAATAATGCTGAAGATAATATGACAGGTGGTAATGGTTTATGAAAATCGTGGTAGTAATGCCTGCATATAATGCTGAGAAAACACTGGAACGCACTTTTAACGATATCCCGAAAGATATTGTTTCAGAAATTATACTCGTGGACGATGCGTCAAAAGATGGGACGGTTATGCTGGCACAGTCGTTAGGGATACGGACTGTTGTTCATGATAAAAACCGCGGGTATGGTGCTAACCAGAAAACGTGTTATAGTGAAGCTTTGAAGTTGGGTGCTGATATTATTGTTATGATCCATCCGGATTACCAGTACGACGCGCGGTTACTGCCGTATATGGTAGGTTTTATTGAGAAAAATATCTGTGATTTCATGATGGGTAACCGCATAAGGACACGCAGGGAAGCGCTTAATGGCAAGATGCCGGTATATAAATACATCGCAAACCGCGGGTTAACCATTCTCGAAAACATTTTGCTTGGGCAAAACCTCGGTGAATTTCATTCAGGGTATCGCGCGTATAAACGTGAAGTACTCGAGAAAATTGCGTGGGAAAATAATTCTGACGATTTCGTGTTTGACCAGCAAATACTTGTACAGGCAACATATTTTGGGTATCGCATAGGCGATGTACCGGTACCTGCGAGATATTTTGAGGAAGCGTCGTCCATAAATATTTTTAGAAGTACGGTTTACGGGTTATCAACATTATGGGTGTTGATACAATATTTATTGGCAAAGGCCGGGATTTATAAATGCAAAATATTTACCTCCAAAAAATAAAGAACTGTATTTTAGCAGTATATCTTGTGCTGTTGATGATCGCAGCAGGGGTGTATTCTGTCTATTATCCAATACCTGAACTTATTGAAAAAATTGTGCAAACATTGTTTTTTGGGGTAGCATGTATTTCAATGCTTCTTTACGGAAGAGTAGTTATCCGTTACTTCTTTTTGCGTAATGACGCTGTGTGGTGGCTTGAGAATCATACACTGGCGTTCAGGTCTATAATATATTTTGGCATAGGCGTATGCGTTAGTGCAGTGATACTTTATTGTTTGGGTGTTACAGGGTTGATGTATCCTCTATCAGCATGGGCGGCGGTAGTGTTGCCCATAGGACTCAACATCAAGTACGGTTTTATTAAACAAATTGGCGTAGTGATAAATGAACTTCGTGAGGATTGGGTTAACTATACAGGGTATTTAGGGATCATTTTAGTGTTTGTATTAAGCGTTGTGTTATTGTCATGCTATGCGCCAGTTACATACTACGATTCTTTGGTGTACCATATGTCTCTTCCCGGGTATTATGTACAGCAGCATAGGATTGTACCGGTTGAAGGTAATTTGTTTTCGTATTTTCCTCAAAATATGGAACTTATGTATGCTTTTATGTTATTGCTGGGAAGTGAGTATGGAGCAAACCTGCTTAGTTATGTTTTTCTCTTAGGAATCATCGTTTTAATACGGTTTTATTCAAAAAAGTACCTGAACGAAAAAAGCGGGATTTATGCAACAATACTGTATTCTTTAACCCCGGCAGTGATGTTGTTATCGGGTAGTACTTATGTTGAAACAGGGCTCGCGTTTTTTGTGTTACTATTATTCATCTGCATAAACGAGTATGTCGCTGAAGATAAGTTTATCTGGATCGTTCTTGCAGGTATTATCGCGGGTTTCGCGGTAGGGATAAAGTATACTGCTGCGCTGGGTGGTGCAGGTGCGGTATTGATTTTGCTGTTGAAAAAAAAGTTTGTACCCGTATTATGGTTGGTAGGTATTGCTGTAATAACGTTTCTTCCCTGGGCAATACGTAACTACTTGGGGACTGGGAATCCGGTTTATCCGTTCTTTTACCAAATATTTTCGGGAAACGGTATTTGGTCGGCTGAGATGGTAAAAGGATACTTTGGGGTACTGACTGAGTACAGTATGCGCAGTAATGCTGTCATAGAATTACTTAACTTTCCGTTGTGGTTGTTTAACCAGCCGTTGAGGTATGGCGGTGGGATTGATGTACTTGGGGATATCGGGTGGATATGGTACCTTCTGTTTCTACCATCAATATTTTTTTCTGTTAGGTTCGCTAATGCAGGAAAGATGCTGGGGATTTACGCAGCAGTAATCTTTTTTGGTTGGTTCTTCACAAAACAGGTTTTACGTTTTCTTGTCCCGCTATTGCCTGTATTAGCGTTATTATCGGGGATTGGGTTGGCAGGTATTGAACAAATTCTTAACCGCGCAGGTAAAGTTGTGGTGTATTGTGTACTGGTACTTATGGTGGTGTCTAATTTGTTTTTGTATTTTATGATACACGATATCACAGGTATGTTCCCGGCAGCAATGGGGGTTCAGATAAAACATGATTATCTTGCCGCTAAGATTAACTATTACCCCGTAGCAGAAGTTGTAAATAAGTACGTTGATAAGGGCGGCAAGGTGTTATTGATCGGTGACCAGCGGGGATATTATTATGAATGCCAGTTTAGGATAACAAACGTATTTGTGCAGGATGGGTATTTTAAAACGGTTAACAATGCGCGTGATATCTCTGAAGTTGAACAATTTCTTGTAGCTAACCACTATAACCACATTGTTTTCAATGAACCTGAGTTTAAACGGTTACAGTCTTATGAGAGTGTGAGGTTCACAGATAGAGGATGGAAGTTACATAACGAAGTACTGGAGAAAAAGTTTAAGAAAGTGGTTTCATGTAATGGTGTTACGTTATACGCCAGGGCATAATTGAGAATAAAACAAAAAAGGTGTGAGAGGGTAGATTATGGTATATTTTAAGATTTTTATTATTTCACTGGTGTTAGGTTTAGTATTAACGCCGTTATTCCGTTTTCTTGCGGTAAGATTTAATATTTATGATAAGCCAATCACTAGTATCAAAACTCATAAAATTCCGGTGCCGTATCTCGGAGGGTTAGCTGTATATTTAGCATTTGTGCTGTCAATGCTTATCCTTAGGTATTTCACAAGTTTTCCTACGGGTACCTTAAGGTCATTACGCGGGATATTGTTTGGATTAACTTTTATTACCATCGTTGGGTTGGTGGATGATATTAAACACGGAGGGTTGGGGTATAAAGTAAAATTTGTGTGGCAGATACTCGCAGCGTGTATGTTGTTGATGTTTGATATACGTATAAAGTTTATACAGCCGGACTATCTTGCGGATATTATTACTATTGTATGGGTTGTTGGGGTAACTAATGCACTTAATATTATAGATATTATGGATGGTTTATCATCCGGTGTAGCTGCGATTTCGGCGTTATCCTTTTTCTTTATTGCATTACCTGGTGAAGATATTTATGTCAATTTTGCAAGCGTAATCATGGCTGGTGCGTGTATTGGGTTTATGCCGTATAATATGTCAAAAAAGTTAAAGATATTTCTTGGCGATACCGGTGCTTTAGGGATTGGGTTTGTACTTGCTGCGTTATCGCTAAGCACAACATATACTAATGTTAACCCTATTGCCGTTTATGTGCCGCTGTTGATACTGGGTATACCGTTGTTTGATACAGTATATGTTTCAATATTGAGAATTCAACAGGGGAAGTCGCCGTTTCTGGGGAGTAAGGATCATTTAGCATTAAGGCTTACCGCTGCGGGTTTATCACGGGTACAGGTAGTATTTGCGGCAGTGGGAGCTACGATGTTTATAGGTTTTTGCGCATGGGTTGTTACACGTGTACAATTATGGTACGCGATAGGAGTATATGTTTTTGTTATACTTCTGGCAGTCTTAATCGGGAAGCATTTGAGTAAGTATAAGATGGAGTAAGCCGCAAGTGAAAAAAGTTAATGGAAAAGTTGTAATACTCGGTGCCGGGTTGACTGGCCTCTCAACCGCGTATGCGTTACATGCTAACAATGATTGTATAGTGTTTGAGAAAGAAAAAACGTACGGCGGGTTGTGCAGGTCTGTTAATATAAACGGGTTTAAGTTTGATTTCACGGGGCATTTATTGCATTTTAAAAACCAGGAAGTAAGGAAATTTGTTACAAATATTGTTAGCAGCGGGTTGGTGTCGCATCGCAGGAATTCGTGGGTGCATATGTGCGGAAAGTATACGCCTGCTCCATTCCAGGTAAATACATTCGGCCTACCTGCGGAAATAGTGAGAGATTGTGTGATGGGGTACGTTGACACATTGTTTAACCGTAGTAAAAGCGGGCATGAAGTAAGAAGTTTTTATGATTGGAGTATAAAATATTTTGGGAAAGGTATCAGCCGGCATTTTATGTTTCCCTATAACACAAAATTATGGAGGATAAACCCTAAACTAATGTCACCGGAAGGTGTTGGGAATTATGTTCCAAAAACAAGTTTGGAGGATATTCTCACCGGCGCATTAACGGATCAGTCAAAAAACAGTAAGGGGTATAACGCCGATTTTTATTATCCTAAACGCGGGGGAATACAGTCATTGGTGGATGGTTTTGCTGCAAGGGTTAGGGATAAAATATCTTTTTCCGATGAGGTGTTAAGTATTGATTGTAACAATAAAACCGTACTGTTATCAAAAAGCGGGTGGGTGAAGTACAACACTCTTGTTTCCACAATTCCTTTACCCGAATTTGTAAGGCGTATTAAAGACGCGCCGGGTGAGATTGTTAATGCCGGGAAAGCGCTTAGAAGTACAAAGGTTTTGTGTATAAACATCGGTGTAGCCAGGAATATAAGTGATAAGCACTGGATATATTTCCCGGAGGATAAATATAATTATTACCGTGTTGGTTTTCAAAACAATTTTTCTGTGGATGTTGTGCCAAATAAAAATTATTCTTCATTATACGTGGAAGTTGCGTTTCATCAAGACGAACGGATTAATACCGAAAAACATGTGAAGGATGCGGTTGATGGTTTGATCATTGCGGGTATTATACGGCCATCTGATAAAATCGTTGTTTTACAGGCAGTAATAATACCATATGCATATGTCGTATATGATTTTAACCGCGGGAGGGCTGTTGCTAAGATACAAAAGTATTTGAATAGGAAGAGTATACATTCTGTCGGGCGGTATGGTGCGTGGGAGTATAGTGCTATGGAAGATGCAATTATTCATGGGCAAAAAGTTGCGGGGATGATAGTCAATGGATAAGATAAGGGTTTATCATATTATTACAAAACTTGAACTTGGCGGTGCGCAAGGGAATACATTGCATACCGTTAAGTATCTTAACCGCGATAAATTTGAGCCCGGGCTTGTATGTGGTCCCGGAGGAATACTTGATGAAGAAGCTAAAACCGTACCGAACCTGTATTTACATTTCGTGCCGTCATTAATCCGTGAAATACATCCGTTGAAAGATATTTCTGCGTTATTTGAATTGTACAAGGTACTGAAAAAAAATATGCCTGTGGTTGTGCATACTCATTCGTCAAAAGCCGGGATTCTCGGGCGTATCGCCGCGTGGGTTGCTGGGGTGCCGGTAATAGTGCATACTTATCACGGGTTTGGGTTTCATGATTTCCAAAATCCTATAGTTAAAGTTTTGTATGTATTGATTGAAAAGTTTACTTCAGGGTTCACTGATAAACTGGTTACCGTAGCTAAGGATAATATTGAGAAAGCGTTGAGTTCGGGGATTGGTAAACGTGAACAGTATGCTGTTATACGCAGCGGGATACCCGTTGGGAAGTATAAGGGTATAGTTGTTGATGTTATTGAAGAAAAAAAGAAGTTGGGTTTAAAACCTGAAGATAGAGTGGTTACAACCATTGGCCCGTTTAAACCACAGAAAAATCTGGTTGACATGATAAAATCAGCAAAGCTTGCGTCTGAAAAGGTTGGGAATATAAAGTATTTGTTTATCGGTGATGGTGAACAACGGGGGATGATTGAAAGTTTAATAGCTGAACTAAAACTTGAAAACACAGTAAAACTTCTTGGTTGGAGAAAAGATGTCGGGCAGTTACTAAAAATTACTGACGTGTTTGCGATGAGTTCATTATGGGAAGGATTACCGCGATCAATCCTGGAAGCAATGGCTTGTGCCAAGCCTGTAGTAGCGTACGCAGTGGATGGTGTGAAAGAGATCGTTATTCCCGATAAAACAGGTTATCTTATTGAGCCAAAGGATTATAGAACACTTGCGGAGAAGGTTGTATACCTGATACAGAATAACGAACTGGCACAGCAGTATGGTACGGCGGGTAGTGAATTGATAAACCGAGAGTATGATATTGATTATATGGTAATCCAACAGGAAGAATTGTATACTGATTTAGTGAGACAAAAATGGAATACAAAATAGTATCAAACCGTTACGTAATACTTGAACAAATCGGTGAACCCGGCGGGTTCGGGACCGTGTACAAAGCATGGGCACGGCATCTTGAAAAATTTGTGGCATTAAAAAAACTTCATACACATCTCGCGAGGAGTACCGCGTTAATTGAGATGTTCCACTCGGAAGCTGTTAATACCGCTAAGCTTGAACACGAAAACATTGTGCGTGTAATAGATTATTTTCAGACCGAAGAAAAAGAGTGGTATATTGTGATGGAATACGTCCGCGGGTGTGATCTCCAGTATTTAAAAGAAAAAATTGAGAATGAAATATTGCCTAAGGAGATCGGGGTTTATATTATCTCTCAGATACTTAAAGCTGAGGATTATGCCCACGCAAGGATTGACGATCTCACCGGTCAGCCGCTGGGGATTGTTCATCGCGATATTTCACCCGCGAATATCATGATGTATTACGACGGGAAAGTTAAACTTGCGGATTTCGGTATCGCAAAAGTGTTGAGTACAACGTCCACAGGGCCTTCATACGGGAAACGTGAAGGTTTACGCGGGAAGTTTAGTTATATGTCACCGGAACAGGCAAATAATAATCCGAATCTAACTGCGCAATCTGACATTTTCTCAACAGGATTAGTTTTATATGAAGTGCTAACCGGGAAAAAGGCGTATGGAACAAACGGGGAGACAGAAGCATGGACACGCGCGTCACAAGGGAATATTGATTTTAAGCTTTTAGATGAAATGCAGATACCGGAAGAAGTGATTGAAGCATTACACCGGGCATTACAGATAGATTTGACGTTAAGGTATGAGAATGCAAAAGAGATGTTCGTGGATTTACTGCGGTGGCTGCATACGTGTGACTGGGGTAACCGCCAGGGTGATCTCAAGATTTATTTAAACAAACTTTTGGCTAGGGAGATGGAACTTGAGGAACTGCGGACGAAAGAGTTGCTTGCATCGTTAAGCCTTAAGAACACGCCGGCTGCCCCGCAGAAAACGCCGGGAGGTACTATTCCCCGTAAAACTACTACGCCCCAGCCGGTAGCAGAACATAGAGAGTTTAAGGAACAGGGGATTGCACCTGAAAAAACAGGGACTTTTAAGCCTCAGTCACCAACGTTAAAAAGTTCGGTGCCTGAATTTAAAACTCAGCCTAAGGGTGTACAGCATATACCGGCATCTGTACCTAAGAAAAGCAGTAGCCGTGAAAAAACTGTATTTGACTATGTGGCTGATACAACTAAAAAATATAAACTCTGGGTTCTTGGCGGGATTAGTATAGCAGTACTCGCACTACTGGGTTATGTGGTAACGGATACTGTGCTTCAGCTAACTTCCAGGGGAAGGTATCTTCACAACATTATCTGGGCGCCAAGTTTTGTTATTGACAGTACTCCCACTGGCGCGGTTCTTACAGTTGAAGCAGTTAAGGGTTCAAAAAAAGTTGTTGTGCTTTCTGGGAATACTCCATTACCGGTATCAAGGCTTTCCGCAGGGGTTTACTATATCAAACTCGAAAAACAAGGGTTTTCTGCTGTAGAACAAACGGTAAGTATTTCAAAAACCGGGCAGCCGGTAAGTATTCCCGGCAGTAGGGTTATTAAAACGAAGTCAAGTGAAACTTATGTTGTGCCGTTTGAGTGCCTGGTTTCGTTTAAATCCATTCCATCCGGTGCGGAAGTGTATGTTGACAAAGTACTGCTGGGTGTCAAGACACCGGTAGCTGACCTGCCGTTTAAGACTGGTAAGCATAAGGTTGAGATGAAGTATGTATCAAGTCCCGGGGAACTTCAGTATGAAAGTATTGCTGCTGAATTAGACTTCTCAGAAATTTCAGGCGGGATGATTATAGATAAACGTTTTTGGGATGCGGTATTTAACAAAGACGGGCCCGGTGGGCTGGCACGGTTTGTTATAACAGGTAAGTTAAAAATGTGGGTCTCTATAAATTCACAGCCACCCACAGCGTCAGTATATGTTGATGAAACATATCTTGGGGTAACACCGCTTGAACGCGTAGCGATTGGCGTGGGAAATCATACCGTTAGAATTGAAAAATACGGTGTGGATCCTTTTGAAGGAGAATTCGAAATCGGTACCGAAGGCAGCGGGGCTAGGACACAGTTTATGTTTAACCTTGAACCCGGGTTGTATATATGCGCAAAGTTTCCCGATGCGGGCAATGATGAAAAAATTATTGTCGGTATCTCTGATAATACAGGACAACTGGTAACTGCAGAGACTACGCCGTATAGGTATAAATTAAAACCCGGGAAGTATGAACTGGTATTTATGCATCCTAAGAAAAAAAATACGGTTAAGAAAAGAATTAATGTTACTAAGGAAGCAATGACTATTAATATCCTTCAGGATGATGCACCTGTGAGTGTCAGTGGTTCAGGGGTGAAGACAAAAACTGATGGGGTTGATACAAAATCGTATATTAAGGTTCAAGTACTTGAAACATTATCAGGTGAACCTATTGATAACGTAGGGATTTCAATCAATGGCGGAGCATTTAAGTCAACTGATAATAAAGGTATCTGGCAAGGGTATGTCTCACCGGGGAAGGTTGTGATTGCCGTTGGGAAAAGCGGGTACGAGATTAAGGAAGTTAAATCCGCTATCCGGGCTGGGGAAACTAAGGCTGTAACAATTAAATTAGCTGAACAGAAATAGGTTATACGGGGTAATATTGATGTT
>JBBAAG010000015.1 GCA_041658405.1 Elusimicrobiota bacterium | reverse complement strand
AAGCTGTGGATGACTATCTGCAAAAAAATGAAAAAAGTTTTGAAACAGGGGGGGGACGGATAGGTCAAGAAAAATGAATAATTATATAAAAATATCAGTATGTGTTTTATTAAGTTTCGCGTTCTCGGTTGCTCCTCTCTTCTGCGGAGAGAAAGGAGTACCGAGACTTACGATGCAGCAGTTGATAGCCAAAATCGCTGAAGCTGAAAAACAAATGAAGACCGTGAGTTTTAGTTTTGTCCAGCAGACAAAACTTACTGTTGCTGAGACTGAGTATACGGTTGTCGGTACGGTAAAGATTAAGTTGCCTGGCCAATTAAGGCTGGAATGCGAGAAGCCAGAAATGTATACCGCTGTTTTGAAAGGCGATTTGTTAACCATATACTATCCCAGGTATAACCAGGTTACCACCGCAAAATTGTCGTCAATGACAAACGATGCAATGTTCAGTGATCTATTGTTAAAAATAATTGGTTCTTCAAAACAACTGAGTAAAACTTACCAGATGTCTATTCTCGAACAGTCAGAGCAGCAATGCGTCTTGGTGATGATCCCGCGCATAATGCCTTCTCTTAAGATAAAGGTGTGGGTTAATATGAAAACTTTAGTTTATGAAAAACTTGTGATTAACAGTGACAGTTTTCAGACTACAATGGAGATAAATGATTTTGAGATTAATACAATCCAGGACGATAATGTGTTTGAACTAAAGTTACCGTCAGATGTAGAAAAACTTGATCTGCCTCAAGAATAGAGTGTGCGGTGTAGCGGAACGTTAATAAATAATAGTAAGTCAGAAAGGTATTAATACAAAAAAGGTTTATGGATAATACTATCGGCGAGCTGTTGAAGCGTCGGCGTGAAAATTTGGGGTATACCCTTGATAAGGTTCATGTCGCAACTAAGATTTCTGTAAATTTTATTATAGCGATAGAAGCGAATGAATGGGATAAATTCCCGGCACGCGTGTATCTACGAGGATTTCTTAAAAAATATTCTGAATATCTGGAGTTAGATACACAAGAGATTTTACGGATGTTTGACCATCCGCCTGAAATAAGTGAGCCTAAAAGTATACAACAGGGCGCTAAAGATGGGATCAAGGATATATTCGGCCGCTTAGGTAAGTATATTACTCAAAATAATGATACCCCTGTTAAATATGCAGTTGGAATTGTTACCGGTGCGGTATTAGTGGTTTTACTGGTTATTTATGTTATAGATAATTATGATTTCATTGATTTTTCTTCTGGTAAAAATGTTATTTCAGCGATAAGTGTAAAAACAAGTAGTGTTACAGTACCATCAAATACTCAGCCTGCGGGGAAAAAGTATGTGTTAACTATAAAAGTATTTGTGGACACATGGATACGCGTAACGCTTGATGGTAAAAAAGAATTTGAAGGTATTGTGTATACAAACAAGAATTATCGTTGGGATGCCGGTGAGGCAATCAACCTTAAGGTGGGATATGTGCGCGGGATTGATGCTATGCTTGACGGTGAACATGTAGACTTACTCAGTGGCGCGAGGCAGGGAGTTAATGAAGTAAATTTACCAGTAAAAAGTAATTAAGATAAAATGCGTATACTTTTCTTGGTATTGGGATGCAGTAAAAATCAGGTTGAAGCTGAAACATTAGCGTCATTATTTGCTAATAAGGGTTATGAAATAGTTGATTCTTATCAAAACGCGGATTGTGTTATCATCCATACCTGTGCGTTTATCAGTACCGCAAGGGAAGAAGCGGAATGGCATATCCGTAAAGTGCTGGAGTACAAAAAAACGGGGAGCTGCAGAAAAGTTGTAGTGACCGGGTGTTGGGTGCAGTATCATACTGAAGATGTTGAAAAGATATTTCCTGAAGTAGATCATTTTGTTGGCACTGCTGAACTTCATAAATTAGAAAAAATATTGTCTCAAACTGATAAGTGTTTACAACAAAAACATGTTTCCCGCTCAGGTGGAGGGTATCTCGACCTGCCTTTAGGTTATAAACGTATGCTCCCAAAGGGCGAATATTCCGCGTTTATCCGTTTAGCAGAAGGGTGTAATCACGGATGCAGTTTTTGCGTAATACCTCAGCTGCGAGGGAAATATCGATCAAGGAGTATTAAAAGTATTGTGAATGAAGTTCGAATACTGTCATCATACGGGGTTAAAGAAATTAATCTTATTTCTCAGAATACAACATATTACGGATTGGATCTTTATAATAAACTTATGTTGACAAGGTTAATTGAAAAACTTGAAAACATTGAGGGTATAAAATGGATAAGATTACTTTATACTCATCCAATGTATATCAACTCTGAGTTGCTTAAGTTAATGAATGAATCCGATAAGTTGTGTAAGTATCTTGATATGCCGGTACAACATGTGAATGACAGGCTGTTGAAACTTATGCGGCGCGGGATGGGGACGAAGAAGTTGTTGGAGATCATCGGGAGAATAAGGAATACTGTACCTGAGATTGTATTAAGGACAACATTGATCGCCGGATTCCCAACTGAAACCAGAAAAGAATTCCGTGAACTTTCTGATTTTGTGAAGGAAATAAAATTCAACCATCTTGGCGCGTTTGAGTATAGTGATGAACCATCAACTCTGTCATATAAATTAAAAGAAAGAGTACCGCCTCTAGAAAAAACGCTGAGGGTGGAAACATTGTTTTCTATACAAAAACGTGTAGTATCGGATTATATGAAGAAACGTTTGGGTACAATATCAGAAGTGTTAATTACCGGCCTTAATCAGAAACATGCTGTAGGGAGGAGTTGTTACGAAGCGCCTGAGGTTGATGGTAATGTTATAATTAATACTCTAGCGGTAAAACCCGGTGATATTGTAAAAGTAAGGTATATCGGTTATCGCGAGTATGATATTATAGCGGAATTGGTGAAGGAATAATAGGATAGGGGTGGAATATGACAGTATTGAATATCGCAAATAAGATTACGCTAATACGTGTAGTGCTAATACCGTTTTTTATTATATGCTTGCTGATACCTGGATTTGTTTATACTGTCGCAGCGCTTATAATTTTTGTTATATGTTCATTAACGGATTCATTTGACGGTATGCTCGCAAGAAAATATAACCTCGTTAGTACGTTTGGTAAATTTGTTGACCCATTAGCGGATAAACTTTTGGTATCTTCCGCGTTTGTTTCGTTTATCGCGATTGACCAGCTTTCGGTTCCGGCATGGATGGTTATAATCATACTGGCTAGAGAATTTATTATTACCGGTATGCGCGGACTCGCGGCAACTAGCGGACGCGTTATTGCAGCGGATACCTCAGGGAAAGTTAAAACTACGGTACAGATGATAGTAATAATTTTAATACTTACGGTACTATGTGTATTGTCGGGTATTAAATACGGTATGTTTGATACAGGTATTGATTATGACAGAGCGGTAGTAATTGCAAAAAATGTTGGTTTTTATTCAGTAGCGCTTACTGTGGTGGTTACTATATACTCAGGGATAGATTATCTTGTTAAACACCGGGATCTGTTTTTATGACAAATATAAAACCCGGGATAGCTGTTGTATTAGCTAATATTGTGTCCACTTTTTTTGGGGTGGGGTATACAGGGTTTATAAAAGGAAGAGGGCAGGGAACCGTTGCTAGTTTTGTTGCTATGGTTGTCTTGTTTTTGCTTCATCGTAAAATTAATACTTATACGGAAGCGGGTATTCTGGTTGTTTTCATTATTATCGCTATTATTACTTCCGGGATTACAGAAAAGTTTTATGGTGTTAAAGATGACCCGAGGGTGGTTATCGATGAAGTTGTGGGGTGTTTGGTTACAATGTTTCTTTTACCAAAGAGTATCATTTTTTTAACTGCAGGGTTTATATTGTTCCGGGTGTTTGACATACTAAAACCTTTTCCAGCGAAACTCTCACAAAACCTGTCCGGCGGGATTGGGATTGTTGTAGATGATATTATAGCCGGGATTTATGCTAATGTTGTGATTTACATATCCGCATACGCCATAATGTTACTGTATAAATAAATGGTTGTTATACTAAAAAAAATTGTATAATTTTTAAAGATATGAACGAAAAACGTGTGATAAGTACGGAGTTCGAAAAAATGGTGGGTGAAACGAGGGAAAGAAAAAACGGAGGGAATGTGTGATGGTAAAAGAAAGAGAAAATGAAGAAATGAAAGATGCCGGTAAGGAAGTTAAGAAAGATACTGAGAAGGCTAAAGCGTTAGAGATGGCAATGACCCAGATTGAAAAAGAGTTTGGTAAGGAAGCTATTATGCGAATGGGTGAGAAGGTTGCAAAAATTAAGTTGGAATCTATCTCCACTGGTTCAATCGGGCTTGATATCGCTACCGGTATAGGAGGTATTCCCCGCGGGAGGATTACTGAAATATATGGTCCTGAATCTTCAGGGAAAACTACGTTGTGTCTTCATATAATAGCAAATACGCAAAAAAATGGCGGAGTTGCAGCGTTTATTGATGCGGAACATGCGATGGATCCTATATACGCGAAACGTATCGGGGTTGATGTTGAGAACTTGTTAATATCTCAGCCGGATTCCGGGGAACAAGGGTTGGAAATTTCGGACCGGTTAATCCGCAGCGGTGCGGTGGATTGTATAGTAATTGATTCAGTCGCAGCGCTGGTTCCCCGTTCAGAGATTGAGGGCGAGATGGGTGATATGCAGATGGGGTCACAGGCACGGTTGATGTCTCAAGCTTTAAGGAAACTTACTTCTAATATTTCGAAATCCAAGACCGCAATTGTTTTTACTAATCAGTTACGTCAAAAGATAGGTGTTATGTTCGGAAATCCGGAAACTACACCGGGTGGATTGGCATTAAAGTTTTACGCGTCAATACGGCTTGATATCCGCAAGATTGAAACCTTAAAACAAGGCGATGTGGTTGTGGGGATAAAAACACGGGTCAAGGTTGTAAAGAACAAGGTTGCTGCACCGTTCCGTAATGCAGAATTCGAACTTAACCCGCAAGAAGGTATTTCACGGACCGGTGAATTGCTTGACTACGGGGTTAATGAAAATATAATCGAAAAAAGCGGGTCATGGTTTATGTACAAAAACGAGCGGGTTGGGCAGGGACGGGATAATGCGAAGAAGTATTTTGTTGAACATCCCGAACTTCTGGATGAGATTGAACGCGTAATCCGTGAAAAATATAATCCTGTGGTTAAAGGGGACGAGTAAGTAAGCAGGCGATGTTGATAACGTTAAAAGTTGGCAGCCTTGCAACTAACTGCTATATATTATCCGATGATAGTACACGCAAATGCGTGATAATTGACCCGGGAGATGAAAGTAAAAGGATTATTAAGAAACTAAAAGAACTCGGCTTGGTGGTTGAGTATATTATCAATACGCACGGTCATCCTGATCATATATTTGGGGATAATGACGTAAAAGAATTTACAAGCGCAAAGATACTGGCGCATAAAAATGATGCTACGATGCTGGAACTCATTGATATTAAAATTGACAGGTTTTTGGAAGAGGATGATGTGGTGGAAACAGGGAAAATTAAGTTAAAGGTAATTCATACACCGGGGCATACACCCGGGGGGATATGTTTGTTATACGATGATATCTTATTTACCGGGGACACTTTGTTCTGCGGAACTGTCGGGCGTACGGACTTACCTGGGGGTAGTGAAGAACAAATTATTAGTTCAGTAAAGAATAAATTGATGATATTACCGGGTAAAGTAAAGATATTGCCCGGCCACGAGGATGCGTGTACTATTGAAGGTGAAAAATTGCATAACCCTTATTGTAGGTAAAGAATGCAGGAATAAATGAACGAAAAAACACATAAAGAACAGCAGCGCGGTTATATTTATAGGTTTATTGAATATTTAAAACCTTACTGGTTGAGAATACTCATAGGATTGTCTTTTATGGGTGTTGTTTCAATAATTGTGATGATTGTACCGTCCGTAGTAAGGTTTGTAATTGATAAAGTTATTCATAACAGCAGTGTTGTCATAAAATTGTTCTGGTTCGAGAAAACAGTATCTAGCGGGGAAGCGCTAAATATAATATTTGTCGTTCTAATAACAATATTTATCATACGTTCACTTTCTGTTTTCACAAGTAATTACATTATGTCATATGTTAGCCATAAATTATTGATGGATCTCCGAATGGCAATATTCAAGCATTTACAGTTGTTGTCGATGAAGTTTTATGATACCCGGCAAACCGGTAAGATTATGGCCAGGATAACGTCGGATGTTGATACACTGGCAGGTCTTAGCCGTGAACTTGCAATTGAGTTAACCACAGACACAATGACGCTTATCACAGTGATAACAATTTTGTTCATTATGAACGCAAAACTTGCAGTGATTGCGTTATGCGTACTTCCGTTATATGTGATTAATTATATGACATTACGCAATAAAATACGTAACCGCAGTTTGAGTATCCGTGAGAATTGGGCTGAGATATACGGGGGGTTGCAGGAAGTTATTGCCGGAGCAAAGGTTGTGAAGTCATTTACCGGTGAAAAACGTGAAGAACTTGGGTTTTTTCATGATTTGCATCAAACACTTATATCTAATATAGAACTCGCTAAATTATCGGGTACACTAGGCGGGGTAAGCAGTTTTCTTCATGGATTGGGCGTAGCTCTTATACTATGGCTTGGCGGGAGAGAAGTTATAAAGGGTGATCTCACCGCAGGGGCGTTAGTTGCGTTTTACTCGTATCTCGGATTATTATATGCTCCGGTAATTAAACTGACTAATATCAACGAAATGATAACCCGCGCTAACGTTTCATTACAGCGTATATTCGAAATTCTGGATACCCAGCCTGAAGTAAAGGAAAGTGAAAATGCGAAAAGGATTCCGGATATAAAAGGCCATGTTGTATTTGAAAACGTGTGTTTCAACTACGAACATGATCAAAGAGTATTAAAAAATATTCAGTTTGAAGTATTCCCGGGAACGATTAATGCGTTGGTAGGACGCAGTGGCGCAGGAAAAACTACAGTAACAAACCTTATATGCCGGTTCTACGATCCTTCTTCAGGGAGGATTTTAGTTGATGGAAATGATCTTAGTAATGTAACTCTAAAATCTTTACGCAGCCAAATCGGGATAGTTCTTCAGGAAAGTTTTTTGTTTTCAGGTACTATTAACGATAACCTTAAATACAGTAATATGGATGCTACTCAGTATGAAATTATAGAAGCTGCAAAAGCAGCGAATGCACATGAGTTTATAATGAATCTGCCCCGCGCTTATGAATCACAGATCGGTGAACGCGGTGTGAAACTTTCTGGCGGGCAGAAACAGAGGCTTGCAATTGCCCGGGCAATACTCAGGAATCCCAGAATATTGATTTTGGATGAAGCAACTTCAGCGCTTGATTCAGAATCCGAAGCTCTTATACAGGAAGCATTGGAACGGTTAATGCTTAACCGCACCAGTTTTGTTATTGCACATAGGTTGTCTACAATACTGAAGGCGGATAAGATATTGGCGTTCGAAAACGGTGAATTAATGGAATCAGGGAAACATGATGAGTTGTTGAAGAATGACGGTGTTTATGCGCGGTTATATAATCAGCAGTTTAAGCTCGTGAAGACGTATATGGATAACGATGTCGCAAATACAGTATCTTGATCTCTTTATCAATTTTGTGGCGTTAGATAAAGGATTGGCGGTTAATACTCAACTTGCATACCGCCGTGATGTAAAAACTTATCTTGAATACCTTGAACAAAAAAAAGTTGATTTATTCAAACTTTCGCATACAGATATCACGGAATACCTTTGGCAGCGGAGAGAGAAACGGTTGGAACCCACAACCTTGTTTCGCAATATTGAGTCAATCAAAATGTTTCATAGGTTCCTTGTGACGGAAGGATATGCGCAGGTTGACCCTACTGTTAATATTGTAACTCCTCAGCTTGCACAAAAACTACCGGAAGTTCTTTCCATTGAAGAAGTACAGGTGTTGATGGAACAGCCTAAGGTTTCTGACCGTGACGGTTATCGTGACCGCGCAATACTTGAAGTGTTGTATGCTGCCGGGTTAAGGATTTCTGAACTTAGCGGGTTATTGGTTTCAAACGTAAATCTTGAGTTAGGGTATGTTAGTGTTATTGGTAAGGGAGGGAAGGAACGTGTTGTCCCGTTAGGCAAGATTGCGCGTACCTCAGTAGTAGCATATATAGAAAATGAACGCGGTAAACGCGCGGGATCGGATGTTCCTGAACTTTTTGTTAGTTCCAGGTGCAAGAGAATATCCAGAATATCATTATGGAAAATAGTAAAAAAATATGTTCATCGCGCGGGAATACAAAAAAAAGTTACCCCTCACAGTTTAAGGCATTCATTTGCAACGCATATGCTGGAACGCGGGGCGGACCTAAGGTCTGTACAGGAAATGCTTGGCCATGCGAATATTGCTACTACACAAATATATACGCATCTTGACCGTGAACACTTGAAACAAATGCACCGTAAATACCATCCCCGCGGTTAAGATTGTCTAAAGTATTTTTGTATTTGTTAAAATCCCGTAAAGTATGATAATATTATTACTATAACAATGTAAATAGGCGGTATTTATTCATGGAAATTGCAAGGCAAGTAGAGGTTTTTAAAAAAAACCTAGTTGATTTAATATCAGAAGAAGAATTGATTAGTAAACTTAAACGCGGGAAGCCGTTAAGGATAAAACTTGGTGTTGATCCCACAGCGCCGGATCTTCATCTCGGGCATACCGTTAGTTTACACAAATTGCGCCAGTTACAGGATATTGGGCATCAGGTGGTTTTTATTATCGGTGACTTCACTGCGTGTATCGGCGATCCCAGTGGCAGATCGGCTACACGGCCGTCTTTAACTAAAGACCAGGTATTGGTTTATGCTAAAAGTTATACTGATCAGGTTTTTAAAATCCTTGATAAATCAAATACAGAAGTGGTGTTTAACAGTAGCTGGCTTGATAAACTGGGTATCAGCGGTATGCTTAACCTCGCATCACGGTATACTGTTGCGCGGATGATTGAACGCGATGATTTCCATAAGCGGTACACTACCGGCGTGCCAATAACAATCCTAGAGTTTTTATACCCGTTGATGCAGGGTTATGATTCAGTAGCAGTGCGTTCCGACCTTGAACTTGGGGGAACGGACCAGAAATTTAATTTACTTGTAGGGCGTGAACTGCAAAAAGAGTTTGGGCAGGAGCCTCAGCTGGTAGCTACATTGCCGTTGCTTGAGGGTACGGATGGCATAAAAAAAATGTCTAAATCATATGGGAATTATATCGGTATAGATGAACCGGCAAAAGATATGTTTGGGAAATTAATGTCTGTGCCAGATGATATTATGTATAAATACTTCCAGATATTTACGGATCTAGATATTAATGAATTAAAGACAAAGCATCCGCGGGATAATAAAGTGTTGCTCGCAAAACTGATCGTCGCAGAATATCATTCTTCACAAGAAGCAGAAGCTGTATCGGAAGAGTTTGCCAGGACGTTTACAAAAAAGGAATTCCCGCAGGATGCGCAAACGTATACCTGCCCGAAAGACGGGATGGGGATAATTGAATTATTGCTTGAGACCAAACTTGCTTCCTCAAAGAATGAAGCGCGCAGGTTGATACAACAGCATGCCGTGGAAATCGGCGATAGGAAAGCGGAAAATGACAAAGAAGTTGTTAATGTATCAGTACCGCTGGAATTACGTGTTGGTAAACGCAGGTTTATCAAAGTACTGCCTCCGAAATGAGTAATTCAAAAAGTAATTATCAGGCAATAGATTATAGGTATATACTAGCTCTGCCTTCAATTGTTTTGGTAGCATCAATACTACTGTCAATACTTGCCCCGCAATATTCATCTGTATTTCTTTTATTTAATGCGATACCATTGATTTATGTGTACTACGTCCGGGGATATGTTTTACCGCCTGTGTGGACACTGCTGGCAGTGCTTAGTTGTTTCCCAATCATAATAATAAAAGATGAAACTCTCATGAGCCAAATATATCAATTATTGATGGCGATATTGTTTTTATCTGCAGCATGGTGTTTGGTGAATAGGTTACACAGGGTAGTGAGTAAACAAAAACATGTTGTATTGGTAGGACTCTCTGAATCACAGAATAGGTGTGCAAGGATAGATGCAGAGATTGCTAATTATGAAATTCAGGAGAAAAGTTATATTGAGAAAAGTGAACGGTATCAGCTACTTTCTTCTGCTGCACGGGAACTCGGGGGGACACTTGACACAATAAAAATACGAACACAATTACTCAGTTATGCTCAAAAATGTTTTCCACAACAAAATGCAAAGTATCAGGTATCAACCCAGATAAATGATATGGTTTCTGACTGGGTTATAGCAAGGCGATCGCCGTTGCTTATAAGCGATATATCCCGCGATTTAAGGTTTGCCAGTATTCCTGATTATGTTGCGAACTCCCTGATTGCCGCACCGGTGTTTATTGACAAACAGATTGCCGGGGTGTTAAGAATTGATTTAATAGTAGGTAAAGCGTTTGATTCGGAAGATCTCAGGATGCTTGATATTTTGTGTTCAATTGCGAGTACGGCGTTGAGTAATGCTTTAATGTTTAATAATCTCCATGAACTGTCAGTCACCGATACACTTACAGGGATGTATACCCAGCGCTTTTTTATTGAACGGATGAATGAAGAAATCTTGCGTGCGGGACGGTATCATACAGAACTCGGGTTAGTAATGATAGATATAGATCATTTCAAAAAATATAATGATACCTACGGGCATGATGTTGGCGATATTGTGTTACGCCGGGTAGCGGGTAATATAAGTAATTGTATTGAAGAAACGGATATCCTGGGCCGTTACGGTGGGGAAGAATTTGTGGTACTGTTCCCAAGAGAGAATACCGTCGGGATTAAAGATATTGCTGAACATATTAGGGATGTTATAGAAAAAGACAAGTTCTTACTTAAAGGTAAAGAGTCTTTTGTTACGGTTAGTGCCGGTACTGCGGTATTCCCGGGTGAGGCTACCACCGGGCAGCAGTTAGTGAGGGTTGCGGATGAAAGGTTATACAAAGCTAAACAAACCGGTCGTAACCGCGTGGTGGGTAGCCTATGACTATAAGCATCTTTGTTAATGGATTCACGTTTTTGATGACAGCTATAAACCTGTGGTTGTTGATCTACCACGAAAAACATTTATTGATTGGAATTGCAATTACCGCGGTTGCAGGTATTTCTGCACTTGCTATTAATCTAAGCATTTATACAGCAGGGACTCAGCTGGTTTTGTTGATTGTATCTGTCCTTGTGTTCATAATTAAGAATAAGTTGATCGTAGAGAAGCGTATTCGCGAGAATATGGTTAATGAAAACTTGATTAAAGAGAAAAATAAAGTTGTTAAACTTGAGAACATTAAGAACAGGATAACCAATCTTGAGCAGGGAATTAGGAAAGTATTAAAGTTTTACGGTGTTACCCGCGAGCTTGCCGGGATTGTGGAGTTTGACGATATGATTACTCACCTGGAACATTCAGTAAAACTATGCTTACCGGTAACAAAAAAGGTTATGTTTTTTCTTACGTCCCCTGAACTTAATAAAGTGGAATTCGTGGGTGCAGGTAGTTCAGGAGATGCAAACAGTGAATATGACAATGAATTGGCTTTACGTGCTATACATAACCGCAAGTTAGAGATAGCTGGTGAAACCGGTATGATTGCGGTACCGCTGGTATTGATGTCTGAAGTTATCGGAGGGTTTATTATAAGAGTTCCTAATGATACCGAGCTTACTTCTCCAGTATTGTTACTGGATATTGAAATCCTGGCTAATCAGTTAAGTTTGGGTGTTGAAAAAGCTAGGTTGTATTCGCAGGTACAAAGAATATCGCGGACTGACGGGCTCACGGGTCTGCATCGCAGGCATTATTTCTTTGATAGGATGGAAGAAGAAATAGTACGTGCAAAAAAGTATGCTACTAATTTTGCGGTTGTTGTGATAGATATCGATCATTTTAAGAAGGTTAATGATACTCATGGGCATCAGGTAGGGGATGAAATCCTAAGGGGTATTGCCGAAATTATTAGAGAGTGTATTTATGAGACTGACATGGCAGGGCGTTTCGGTGGAGAGGAATTTATGATACTGCTCCGCCGGGCGGATGATCCTGCGGGGGTATTCCGTAAAATGGAATGGCTAAGAAATTGTGTGGAACGCAAAATGTTCGGGAATATTATGGAACCGTTAAGAGTGACGATAAGCATAGGTATTGCGTTTTATCCGAGAGATGATCAAACCGGCCGGAAAGTTTGGCAGTTAGCAGACCAGGCGTTGTTGCACTCAAAAAACACGGGACGAAATCGGACAACGGATTATTTAACAATAAAAAATGTTATTGATTAATTTTTCAGGGAGGGATTGTATGAAAACTGTAGAGAAACCATGGGGTAAGGAAATATGGGTAGCGCATACGGATAAGTATGTCGGTAAAGTTATCTGGATAAACAAAGGGCAGAGGTTGAGTAAGCAGTATCATAATATTAAGCATGAAACACTGTACGTGGATTCAGGTGTGCTTTATATTGAAATTAACGGGGAAGATCGTGTGATGCATGAAGGTGATGCCATTGTTATTACGCCGAAAACTGTTCATCGCATGGGTGCAAAGGGAAGTGATGTTAAAATATTTGAAGTCTCAACTAGTGAAGTGGAAGATGTGGTAAGGCTTGAGGATGATTATGGGCGTAAAGGTAAATAAGTTGCGGTTGGAGTGAATCTATGAAAAAGTATATTGTCGGTGTGGATTTGGGCGGGACTAAAGTCGCTGCGGCTGTTTTTAACAGAACAGGGAAGATTATTGGTGCACGGGTAAAGTTACCGACAGAAAAACGGTTTGGAAAACACAGTCTCCTGCAGAGTATTTATAATACAATCAATATGGCTATCCGTGATGCGGGTATAAAAATTAATATGGTTGAAGGTATTGGGCTTGGCTCGCCTGGGCCGCTGGATATTGAATCCGGAAGATTACTCACGCCAATAAATCTTAAACCATTGCACGGGTTTAATCTTCGTAGATGTTTTGAGAATAAGTATAAGGTTCCGGTAAGGTTGCAGAATGACGCAAATATTTTTGTTTTAGGTGAAGCCGTATACGGTGCGGGTAAAAAGTGTAAGATTGTTTATGGAGTAACTTTGGGGACAGGGTTGGGGAGCGGGTTAGTTATTGATAAAAAAGTGTATAACGGTGCAACGGGGAATGCCGCTGAAATCTGGTGTTTGCCTTACAAATCAGGGATTATAGAGGATTATGTTTCAGGCCGCGGGATTAAGAATATTTTTCGTAAATTGACTAACATGGATGTGGAACCCAGTATAATTGCGGAACGCGCCAGGGATGGGCATAAGATGGCAATATATACGTGGAAACTTTTTGGAAAGCATTTAGCATATGCGCTTAGCTGTGCGGTTGAGGTTGTTGACCCTGAAATAGTTGTAGTGGGAGGGTCGGTGTCAAAACAATACACGTTATTCTTTCCTTCGATGAAGAAATGGATGTCTTACTATCTGAGATATCTTCCACAAAAGAATGTGAAGGTTGTTCCTGCGACGCTTGGGAGCGATAGCGCGGTAGTTGGTGCAGCGGCGTTGTTCTTAAAATAATTAATATTGATTTCATAGAACTTGTTCTTGTATTTATTGTAAAATAAGTTATTAAGTGAATAACAAACGGGCAGATAGGGGATCTAAGCTTTTGGAGCAAAAAGGGCAGTTTCCACGCCGGCAGTTGTTAGTAAAGCCTCTACAAGTTAAGTACGCCAGCCTCCTAGCGTTGGTATTGATGTTATTTTTAATACTCTCCGAGGTTGAATTGTACTTTGTCATAAAACTGTTAGTGAACGCATCAGCGGCAGTTGATACTATGGCGCAAGTTAAAAAGTTGCAATTGATAATTCTAACCGCAGGATATGTGTTTATTGCGCTTGTGTTATTTATTGCTTTATTATTTTCTCATCGCATAGCCGGGCCGTTATACAGGATTGAAAAAATTATTAATAACATAACGGAAACCGGTAATATTGACCAAAAAATAGTATTGCGTAAAAGCGATGAACTTCATGAACTGGCAGAAGCGTTAAATAAAATGTTTGCTGTATTGAAAGACAAATATGAGCGAAAATAATTGGGACAAAAAATCTAAACTAATTAGTTTACATGAAACTGAATTGTTACTTCATGTAAGTGCGGCACAACAAAAAAGTGAGGCGAAGAATAAGGTTACCCATAAAATTAATTACAGCGATAAAGGGTCTCACCGTGTTTTAGTGATTGACGATGATGACGAGGTGCGCCGTGTTATTACACGTACAATCTTATGGCTTGGTTTTATCGCTGATGAGGCATCCACACCGGTTAAGGCGCTGGAGATGGTGGAAAAACGGTTTTATGACGTTATATTTTTAGATGTAATCCTTCCCACTATGAACGGGTTACAGTTATATAAAAAGATCAGGTATAAATCACCGTTGTCAAACGTATATTTCATGACAGCGTTTTCGGTAGATGAAATTATCCGGGAAGGATTGTTATTGGGTGCAAAAGCGTATATCCCAAAACCATTTGATCTGGATACTATTATTAAAATTGTGCGTACTGAAACAGAATGATTTCAAGGTTATTTTTGCTTATCTTATCAATATTGTTTTTGTCTTCCGAAAGCCTTATGGGTAAAGAGATTAATAGGATACTTCAGGAGTTTGATCTTATTGACAGATGTTATATCCGCGGTAACGGCGCCGAATTTACAATCGAGAATATTGACAAAAAAAGTGGTATCGGTGCAGGACGCGTGGTTTATGATTTTCAAAAGAACGAAAGTAATGACTATAGAGAACTTGTGTGTAGTAAAGAAGTGGATGGTAAGCCCAGAAAAGTAGTTGTTTGGATAAAAGGGGATGGAAGTAATAATACTGTAGCTATACGGTTACGTGACCGCAGCGGTGAGATGCATCAGTATAAACTATGTACATTGAATTTTAATGGGTGGAAGAATATTGAAGTTGTTTTAGGGAAAGATGCACTGTTAGGCAATACCTGGCTTGGGGACAGTAATGGCGAACTTGATGTTCCTGTAAGAGTTGTGAGTTTGGTAATCATGCACCCGGAAAATGCTGGTTTGACAGGTACGGTTATGTTTGACGGGCTGGCGTTGATTTCAGAAGTTTCTGATACTGAAGTGATAAAGTTGGGTTTTGTTTGGGAAAAACAAGGTGTTTGGGTTGTTGATGACAAAATTGGGGTGTGTCTTCGTATCAGTAATACTGACAATAATGAACATAAAGCTGTACTTCATCTCGTTGTACGGTCAAGTTATGATAAGGCCGTATACTCTGTTGAAGATGAAGTAGTTGTTCCTCCAAATGCGTCAATTGAGAAAGAGGCAGGGGTTATTATCAGTACTTCAGGTTATTACATTGTTGATGCGTGGCTGGCCTTTGGGAGCACCTCTACAACTGTTATAAGTACTGTTGTGCTAAAAAGTGATGTTTCAGATAACCAGAATACAAAATCAAAGTATTTTGCTGTGAATACCGAGCTTGCTACTCAACGAGACACTGTACGTGAAAAAGTTGTGAAGTTAGTTTCGTCTGCGGGGATTGGGTATGCTGTTGAGCCTTTAATATGGCAGGTAGTTGAGACCGAGGAACTAAAGTATAGTTTTGGTAATTACAAGGAGTATATTGATATTTGTCAAAGTAACGGTATAGAGCCTGTAATCTCGGTTGATTGCAGTGTAATACCTTATTATGGCAAAGAATTTACGGTACAACAACGCCGTGATGCGTTTTTTAAAATGGTAGAAATGGCTGTGCAAAAGTTGTCTCCAGGTTTATGGGGTGTTGAGTTTAAGAATATTGAAAGTTTAGTTATTCGTTCTGCTCAGGATAAGTCCGTCGACAGGTTCACAGCAAAAGAATATGCTGCGGTTGTAAAAATGTTGAGTGATACTGCGAAAAGAGGTAATCCAAAACTTAAGTTATTATTGAATATAAGCAGTGTAAAAGATCTAAAACTCGTAGAAGGGATTGGGAGTCAGCTTGCGGGAAGGTTCTTCGATATATTAACCGTTTCTTGTGAAGGTAATGACTTGCTTCAGTTTACTGAATCTTCTGTTTACAAAAATATAACGGGATTTACTAAAAATTTTAAGTTAAAGAATGTGTGGTTGACTGATGTCGGGGCTGGGTTTACTGGGCGGGAGGATAGGTTTTATGCTGGTTTGATTACCCGTGCGGCTGTTATGTTCAAAAACACAGAGGGAATAACGAATGTTGTGTGGGTTGCAGCACAAAACAAAAATGTTGGTTCAACAGATCAATATCCCGGCGGGATAGTAGGTTCTCACGGTCTCCCGTCATTGCAGTACTTGGCTATTAAAGTTACGATTGAAATGTTACAGGGTTGCGTAAAAGATCCTGCGTTTGAAGATAAGATTAATTATAATCCCGGGGTCTTGTCTTATGTGTTTGTTTCAAGTAAGGATAATTCAAGGATTCTGGCGTTGCTTCCTTATAAAAATATCGGCAATACAGGATTATCAGTATCGAATGATGGGGCGGTTATTACCGATAATGTGGGATATACTGAACGCGTGAGGCCGTCATTAAGCAAGGTGTCTATCCCATTGTGTATTAATGAAGGAGTATTTGTAAAACTTCGGGAAATTACTAATATGTATCTCACTCCGGCGCATTGCGTATTTGAACCTGATAGTGCGGTGATAAAACCGGGGGAAGCTGAAGCTGTTGTGAGAATTAAGGCTGAAATAAACACAAAAATATTGTGGGAACCCAATGATTACGTACACGTATCTTCCACTACTACCGATGTCCTCTCAAATACCGGTGCGGAAGTGCGGGTGGGACTTAAGAAGAAGGAGAAATTAAAGAAAGTTATCTGGCTTATAGGGCGGTTACTAAGCCCGTACGGATTTAATATCGGCACGGTCAAACTCCAGGTGGTAAGCCCGTAACCGGTTATTTGTATATTGACTTGTATTCTGGTGATAAGTGATAATATAAACATAGGTTGGGTTATAAGTTGCCGGGCGATTAGCTCAGTTGGCTAGAGCGCTAGTTTCACATACTAGAGGTCACAGGTTCAAGTCCTGTATCGCCCAATTTCTCGCCGGTACTGTTGGGATAGGTAGTTTTTACGGAAGGAAGGTATTGTGAACGACCAATTGAGAGCTTTGCTAGACCTGCAGAAGATTGATTCACAAATTGATGCGGTTAATGCTGAATTAAAAAAAATCCCTGAAGAAATTGAGTCTGAACGGTTGGCTATAAATGACGCGAAATTGATGCTGGAAGACAAAAAGAAGAGTTTTGTGCAGTTGAAACTGGAACAAAAAAGCCTGGATATTGAACTGTCTAATAAGGAAGAGGCTATTAAAAAACACAATACTGAACTTAATATGGTGAAAGATAATTCAATGTATCGCGCATTACTCTCAGAGATAGAAAAAGCGAAGATTGACAAAGGTATGATTGAAGAAAAAATGCTGGAATTGATGGATCTCGGGGATAGTCTTAATAAAGATAATAAGATTGAGGAGCAGAAGTATAAAGTTGAGGAAGCTAAAATCAATGACAGAATTGCTATTTTTGAAAAAAGAGTTGTGGAACTTAATACTCAACTCCAGCAATTATCTCAGCAGCGGCCGGGTTATATTGAAAAAATAGAACCTGGGATCATTTCTAAGTATGAACAGATACGAAAACTAAAAAGTTTTGTTATTGTTCCGATAGAAGGCGATTCCTGCGGTGGATGCAGGATACTGTTGCCCGCGTATATGCTTAACGATGTAAAAAAAGATAAAAATATAGTATTCTGCGAAAATTGTTCGCGTATATTGTATTATCCGGAATAATATTTTTTGTTATTTGAAATAATGAATATGCCCCGGTACGTAATGGTAAGTTGCGGCGCCGCCCGGTAAGTGATTACCAGGGAGGAAAGTCCGAACTCTCTTTGCTCCGGTTCTTCCGGTTGTGAAAAAGGGTAGCCTGTTAAGAGCAGGCCGCTGGAATTATGGAATATACTTGGTATTTCCATTATTTTAGCAGAGGTGCGAACAGTGACGGTAAAGATTGAAAAATCTTTACTTCCCGTTTATCACGGGAAATGTCCGTTGTTAAAGACGCGACGTGAAACGGCTAAATCCTTACCTGTGAGCAAGGCCAAAGATGGTGTGCGCGTGTTTGCCAAGTAAACAGCGCCTGCCAAAGTAGGCCGCATATCGGCGTGAAGCTAATTTGCGCCGGTTGAGTATCCGCAGCGATGTGGTACCCAGAGAAATGGCGTCGGCGTAACAGGAAAGAAATGTCCTGTTAACGCACAAAATTCGGCTTATGATTTATCTTACTGCCGGGGCATATTTATTGTTTTAAACTTCAGTGTTTCTCCTTTTAATATTTTATTTAAATTAAATACTTGACAAAAGAGCACGCTTATGTAAATAATATAGTGTAGTAAAGTGGAGAAAAGTGGAGAGTAATGTATGTTATTAGGCCAGTCTGTGCATATGCTCGATGAAAAGAACAGGTTTATTCTTCCTGCGCGATTTAACGGGGATACAAATAAGTCGGCATTCATGGTATTAACCGCCGGGACGGAACAGTGTTTATTTCTATTTAATGAATTTGCGTGGAACAATATCACGGAACGGTTGCAGAATATGAGTCAAATAGGTGAAGCTGAACACAGGGCGTTCAAACGCGTGTTTTTTTCAATGGCTATGGAGATCAAGCTTGATACGCAACGGCGTGTGTTAATTCCTAATATGTTACTGAAATTCGCAGGGATAAAGAAAAACATTATGATCATCGGCGTGGGTGACCGCATAGAAGTATGGACACCGGAGAAGTGGCAGTTGTATAGAGATAAGATAAGCGGGGCGAAATATAACAAGATTGCCGGTAAAGCGGGGATATGACAGAAAAATATCATGTCCCTGTAATGCTATCGGAAGCTGTAGAGTATCTGGTCACTGTGTTAGATGGCGAGTATGTCGACTGTACTTTGGGTGACGGCGGGCATACACAGGCAATTCTCGAGAAATTGAATGATGAAGGAAAAGTCGTAGCGTATGACCGTGATCCTGCAGCAATAAGTACCGCAGAGGTAAGGCTGGAAAAATGGCGTGGCCGTATACAATTCGTTAATGCACCGTTCTCAAAGATGAAGGAAACAGTACAGTCATGCACAGTGAGCGGCGTTTTGTTTGATCTTGGTGTTTCCACAAAACAGTTGATTGACTATCGGAGGGGATTCAGTTTTATGGGGACAGGGCCGTTGGATATGCGTATGGGTATTGGTTCGGTGGTTACTGCCGGGGATATTGTTAATAGTTATCAGTATGATGAGTTAGTAAAGATCTTCAGGGATTACGGGGAAGAACGGTACTCAAATAAGTACGCACATAAAATTGTTGAAGTAAGAAAAAATAAAAGAATTGAGACAACTTCTGAACTTGTAAGTATTTTAGCTGGGGGATATCAGGGTAAACATCCTGCTACACGAGTATTCCAGGCATTGCGTATTGCTGTGAATAACGAACTTGAGGAGTTAAACGCGGGGTTGATAACAGCAGTGGATAGCTTGAAACAGGGAGGGAGGATTGTTGTTATCTCTTATCATTCACTTGAAGATAGGATCGTTAAAAACATGTTTAAATCATATAAAAATGACGGGGTATTGAGTGTATTAACAAAAAAACCGTTGATTCCGAGTGAAGATGAAGTTCGAATAAACCGTTCTTCACGTAGTGCAAAAATGCGTGTAGCGGAGAAAAGATGAACGGTATTAACAAATAAATGCTGAAGAACATCCTGTACTTTGCTTTGTTCGTAAGCATACTCGTAACTGTTGTGTGGACACAGGTTGAGTCTGTACGGTTAGGGAATGACGTAAGTTCTATCTGTAAAAGAATAGCTAATGTTGAGAATAATAATAAGTATTTAAGAATACAACTTGATGAGTTAAGGGATCCCGGGCGGATAGAAAAAATTGCAAAGGAAAAGTTTGGAATGATCGAACCGAAGGGAAGTGAAGTGGTAATTCTTAAGTTGAAGAGTAAGTGAATATACAGATGAATTACAAAAAACGGTATAGTACTAACAGGTTTTCAGGAGAGAAGTCTGAAACAGTAAAAAATGTTAACTTAAAAAAACTGCGGTTCATTCGGAGAATGACTTTATTTGCGTTTTTCTGTATATCATTACGTTTGTTTTACGTACAGGTTGTACAGTTTAAACATTACCGCGGGAAAGCTGATGATTATACCAGGAAGAAAGAAGTGCGGTTCCCAATCCGCGGCAGTATTCTGGATCGTAACAACCAGGAATTGGCGTTAAGCCTATCAACTTATTCCTGTAAGATACTCACTAACGCGGTTAGGGATGCGAAAGAATCAGCCGAGGTTTTCAGTAAGTGTTTAAATCTTGACTATGGAGAGGTATACAAAAAAATATCGGATAAATCCAGGCGGTTTGTGTATCTAAAAAAACAACTCTTACCTGAAGAATGCCGTGCGTTGGATAGATTGGATACAAAACAGTTTAAGTGTTTACAGAAAGAAAATACTTATCGCCGGTTTTATCCTAATAAACAGCTTGCTCAGTATGTAGTGGGGTATATGAAATCAGAAAATCCATCGTCCGGGATTGAACTTTGTGCTGATGAAATTCTTTCAGGCGCGCCTGTGAAACAGATGAGGTTTAGGGATGCTCTGGGGAATGATGTCGGCAGTGTTATACCAATTGAGAAAACAGAAGATGCCCCTCATGATGTGGTGGTTACTATCGACAAAAAAGTGCAGTATATTGCGGAACGCGAATTAGCCGAAGGTATGCGCGTAACCCGTTCAAAAAAAGGTATTGTTGTAGTGCAAGAGCCGTTTACCGGTGAAATCCTTGCGTTAGCGTGTTTACCGTCTTATTCACCGGAAGATGTTCAGCGTGATTCTAAAGTACTGAATAATCCGGCAATTTCGCATGTATTTGAACCGGGTTCGGTTTTTAAGGCCATAACATTTTCTGCATTATTGGAAGAAGGAAAACTGGATATACATGAAAAGGTTTTTTGTGAGAATGGTAAGTGGGAGTTCCATAAGACAAGAATTATTAGTGATCACGAAAAAAAGGGTGCTCTTACTGCACAACAGGTGATGGAAGTGTCGTCAAATATTGGTACTGCAAAGTTGTCGTTGAGGTTGAATAAAAATAGTTTTTATGAATATATATGTATGTTCGGATTCAATGTTCCTACGGGAATATTTTTACCGGGAGAAAGTGGCGGATTATTGGAAGAGCCTAAACGCTGGAGATTGCCTACTCAGCCGACATTATCATTTGGGCAGGAAATTGCTGTTACTGCGATACAGGTGTTAAACGCATATTCTGTTCTGGCAAACGGCGGGGTATTGATGGAACCACAGATTTTAAAAGAAATACGTTGTTCAGAAACTGATAAAGTTGTTTGGTCCGGTAAGCCTGTTCGTATACGAAGAGTAATCTCTGCAGAAACATGCGCAGTGGTAACAAGTTTATTGGAGAGTGTTGTTCAAAGAGGTACTGGTATAAAAGCACAGGTGCCGGGGTATAGAATTGCCGGAAAAACCGGAACTGCACAGAAGTATGAAGCTGCGTTAAAGAGGTATTCTGATACAAAGTATAATGCGCTGTTCTGCGGGTTTCTTCCGGTTGAAAAGGCTAGAGCGGTAATTGTTGTTGTTTTAGATGAACCTGCGGGGTATGACCATACCGGCGGGAGCGTAGCAGGGCCGATTTTTGCGAGGATTGCGCAAAAGTTGATGGAATACTGGAATATTTCTCCTGATGGTACGTATGTTGAACAAAAAAACAAGATGGCAAGGAAACAGGATTATGCAAGCGCTAGGTAATTTATTAAAAAAGGTTAAAACTGAGAGTAAGTTCGATTCCAGGAAAATAGTTTCCGGGTTAAGTTGTGATTCCAGGCTGGTGAAACCGGGTGATATTTTTTTTGCAGTGCCCGGAGTTAAAGATGATGGGGTGAAGTATATTTCCGATGCTGTTAAAAACGGCGCTATTGCAGTTGTTGCTCATAGTAGTTTTTGTGGAGTCATTCCAGCAGAGGTTGTGCTGGTGAGTAATGTCCGTGAAGCTATGTGTTCGGTCTCGCGGGAGTTCTATGGGATTACGGTTGAAAATAATAAACTTGCCGGGATTACAGGGACTAACGGTAAAACTACAATAACATATTTGCTTGAGAGTATCGTATCCTCTGCGGGGTTGGTGCCCGGAGTGATCGGTACCATTAATTACAGGTGGAAAGGTAATGTGTGTGATTCAAAGAATACCACACCGGAATCAATTGAGTTTTACCGTATAATTTCAGAGATGATAAAAGCAGGTGTGAATACCGTGATTGCTGAGGTGTCTTCTCATTCACTTGACCAGACAAGGGTTTATAACGATGATTTTGATGTGTCCGTTTTTACAAATCTTACACCTGATCACCTGGATTATCATAAAGATATGGAAACCTATTTCCTGGCAAAGAGTGTGTTGTTTAAGAGTAAGGGTAGTACTCCTAAATGCCGGTACGCCGTGATTAATATTGATGATCCTTACGGTAAACGTTTAGCTCTTATTGCTGAAAATAACAAAATTACATTACTTACTTACTCGATAAATAATGGTAACGCAGAATTGAACGTAAAACATGTTGAGTATGGTGATAAGAATACAAGGTTTGTGATTGTTAATTCTATTACAGGTAAGGAAATATCTGTAGATACCCCGTTAATCGGGCAGCATAATGTTTATAATATCCTTGCTGCTTGGGGTGCGGGGATGTGTCTCGGGATTGAGGAAAAAAAAATTATTGATGGTATAAAACATATGACAGCTGTACCAGGTAGGTTGGAAACTGTCGATGCGGGACAAAAATATTCTGTATTTGTTGATTACGCTCATACACCGGATGCATTGGAGAATGTTTTAGGGATACTGCGTAAAGTAGCGAAGAAGCGTATTATCACAGTTTTTGGTTGCGGTGGTGACCGTGACCGCACAAAACGGCCGGTAATGGGTGAGATTGCGGTACGTTTAAGCGATTATGCAGTGGTTACGTCAGATAATCCCAGGACTGAGGATCCAGTGAAAATTGTTGTTGATATCGAGGTAGGAATTAAGCGTTCCAACCGCACAAACTATATTGTTAATATTGACCGCGAGAATGCTATCGCGGAAGCGTTGTCAATGGCGAAAGAAGGGGATATTGTTCTTATCGCAGGAAAAGGGCATGAGAATTATCAGATATTCAAGGATAAACGTATACATTTTGATGACCGTGAAGTTGCGCTTAAGTATCTTAGAAGGTTGATATGAAATATTTTAGTTTAAAGCAGTTAGCGGATATCGTGAACGGTAAAGTTGGTAACAACGGAGAGAATGTTGTTGTTAACGCTGTTATCCATGATACCCGTACGATGCTGGGCAGTGCGTTATACCTACCCGTGAAAGGGTTAAAGTTTGACGGGTATGAATTTATTAATACAGCATTTGAGAACGGCGCGGTGGCTGTCATTGTTGATGAAGAATGGCTGAAAAAGAATGCGGACAAACTTAAATCCAAGCCATTCATCTCCGTTCCTGATGCTGTTGTGGCAGTACAAAAACTTGCGGTATATTTACGTAATCAGGTATCGCCGGTGGTTATCGGGATAACAGGGTCTAATGGTAAAACTACAACTAAAGAGTTTGTGGGTAAAATATTTTCAGTTGACGGTAGCACAATAGTTAATCCGAGCAGTTGGAATAATTATCTTGGGCTACCCTTGACTCTGTGCCGGTTGAATAATAACACTAAATACTGTGTGCTGGAAATCGGGACTAATCATTTCGGGGAAGTATCGATGCTGGCAAAAATAGCGCTACCGGATATCGGAGTCATAACAAATATCGGGCGTGCGCATCTTGAGGCTTTTATTGATGAAGAAGGTGTTTTAAAAGAAAAATGTGAATTATTTAATAACATAAAACACGGCGGTACTGCGGTCGTTAATATTGATGACAAACGGTTAGCGGGATACGTTCTACGCGGGGATATAAGAAAAGTAACTTATTCTGTGATAAACGTTATGGCAGATGTGCATTTGATTGAAAGCAAGGTTAATGAAGATATCGGAGGGTGTAGCGGTAAAGTTGCATATGGTATAGACGTTATTAATTTTGATGTGCCGTTGTGGGGGGAGCATAATATCGCAAATCTTGTATCCGCAGTTAGCTGTGCGTATGCTGCAGGGATTAGGGCGGATGTTGTTGAACGTGCGTTGGTAAATTTAGAGTTGCCCAAATTACGGCAGGAAGTTGTGGTTCATAAGTCAGGCGCTGTAATTGTGGTTGATTGTTATAACGCAAATCCTGACTCAATGAAAAAATCAATTGCCGCGGTGAAAGATAAATATGCCGGGAAAAAGATTGTGCTTGTCCTTGGTGAGATGCTGGAACTCGGTGACAGCGCGGAAAAAGAGCATCGAGAAATAGGGTTGTTTATAGGGGCATTGAAAGTACAGAATACTTTGTTATACGGCAAAAACGCCGGGTTGATTGGTGAGGAGTTAGGCAAGCTTGGGAGATCATGGAAGTTATACAGTGAAAAAGATGAGTTATCAAGGGATCTTATTAAGGAACTTACTCCCGGGGTTGTGGTGTTAGTGAAAGGATCGAGGTTGTTGGAGTTAGAAAAAGTTGTGGAAAGTATTAAGTAAAATACAAAAGGGAGATTTATTATGTTATACCACTTATTATATCCTCTGAAACAAGTAGTATCGGGATTTAATATTTTCCAGTACATAACTTTTCGTTCAAGCGGCGCGTTATTGACAGCACTGATAATCTCGTTTATCTTAGGGCCGTGGGTTATTAAGAAGTTAAAAGATTGGAAGTTCACGCAGACTATCCGTACTGACGGCCCGCAGACACATCTGCAAAAATCCGGGACGCCTACTATGGGCGGGTTGCTTATACTGTTATCGCTGGTAGTATCAACACTTTTATGGGCGCGGTGGGATAATAGGTTCACGTGGTTGATATTGATAACAACCTTGGTGCTTGGCGCGCTTGGTTTTTATGATGATTACCTTAAACTTACCCGCAAGAATGTTAAAGGCGTTCCTCCGGCGGGGAAAATGGTGGTACAGTTTCTACTGGCATTGGGGGTAACAACGTATTTATTTTTTTATCCGCCAAATACTGATTTTACCACAACAATCAATATACCGTATCTAAAAGACGTATTTCTGGAACTTGGATTTATATACCTGTTTTTTTCTATGTTGTTGATCATAAGCGCGTCAAATGCTGTGAATCTTACCGATGGGCTTGATGGGTTGGCAATCGGAGTAGCAATGATCTCCGCGGTGGCGTATCTGATATTTTCGTATTTTGCGGGTAATGCAAAATTCGCGGCATATTTAAGAATTATACCGGTACGTGATGCTAGTGAACTTGCGATTTATCTTGCTGCGTTTATCGGGGCGGGGTTAGGGTTTTTGTGGTATAACGCACATCCGGCGGAAGTGTTTATGGGTGATACCGGGTCATTGTTTATCGGAGGTATGCTGGGAGTAACGGCGTTATGCGTAAAACAGGAAGTTATTATTGTTCTGGTAGGCGCTGTTTTTCTTATTGAGATTATGTCAGTAGTAATACAGGTATATTCATTCCGGCGGTTTGGGAAACGGGTGTTCAGGATGGCACCGTTACATCATCATTTTGAGCTTAAAGGATGGGCGGAGAATAAAGTTACCATACGGTTTTGGATTATTGCAATAATATTTTGCTTAATTGCTCTTGGATCGTTAAAGATCAGATAATCTGAAATTAAGGATTTTATGGGAAATAAGATGGCAGGTTTAAAAGGTAAACGTATAAGCGTTCTTGGTGCGGCTAAAAGCGGGATTGATGCTGCGAATTTATGTGTTAAATATGGCGCGAAGGTGTTGTTAAGCGATAATAAGCCGGAACAGGAATTACGGCAGGTTATTGGTAAAGTTAACCCTGAAGTATACCTTGAGTTCGGGGGGCATAGTAACAAACTGTTTGAATGTGATATCATGATAGTATCACCCGGTGTGCCTGCGTGTAGTGAGGTTGTAGTAAATGCGGGTAAACACGGGGTGGAGGTTATGGCGGAACTTGAGTTTGCGTGGAGGTTGATAAGCCCTGCGTATGCTGTGGCAATAACGGGGACTAATGGTAAAACTACAACCACAACACTAATTGACCGTATTTTCAGGGATGCTATTAATCCCGGGCAATCAAAGAATATGGGGTATGATAATGTGCTCTGTGCGGGGAATATAGGTACACCGTTATCCGGGATTGTTGAACAGGTAACTGAATCTACTGTGCTTATAATTGAAGTATCAAGTTATCAGCTTGAATTATGCTCAACGTTCTGCCCGAAAGTCGGAGTACTGATGAACCTGACCCCGGATCATCTTAAACGTCACGGGACTATGGATAGATATGCAGAGATAAAACAAAAAGTGTTTGATAATCATAAAAGTAATGGCAAGCATTTTGCTGTACTTAATTATGATGACCAGTATTGTCGCAGGGTTGCTGATAAGATTGATTCTGAAGTATTGTTTTTCAGTTGTGAAACTCCACAAAAACAGGGGTTGTGGTATTCCGATAGTAAGGCGGTTGGTATTTTCAGGGATAAGCAGTATGAGTTTAATTTATCGCCGGTTATTCCGGGGATGCATAATGTTTCAAATATACTCGCAGCTACGTCAGTTGGGTTGGCGTTAGGGTTTGATGAAAAGGTTGTCTCAAAAACTGTTAATACCTTTGAGGGAGTTGAGCATAGGATAGAATTTGTGCGTGAACTTCACGGAGTGAAGTATTATAACGATTCAAAAGCTACAAATGTTGATTCTGTGGTGGTTGCATTGGAAAGTTTTAAAAAAAATGTGGTTCTCATTATGGGTGGGCAGGATAAGGGTAGCCCGTATAAGCCGTTAATGGGGTTAATAAAAAACAGGGTTAAGAGTGTATTGTTAATAGGAGAAGCAGCGAGGATTATTTCCGGGGAATTAGGGCATATTGTCCCAACGGTGATGTGCAAAACATTAACCGGTGCGGTAGAGTACGCTCATGTAAATGCGTTACCGGGTGATGTCGTTTTATTATCCCCGGCTTGCGCGTCATTTGATCAGTTTAGTGATTATGAACATCGGGGAAAAGTGTTTAAGGAGTTGGTTAATAGGTTATGAGCCGAGCAAGTTCGCAGGAAAACGGGTACCTAGTATTTATCCCGGCGTTGGTATTAATGGCGATAGGCGCTGCGGTTGTGTATTCAGCTAGTGCGTTCATCTCCGCTGATTCTACAATGTATCTCCGCAAACATCTTATATGGATATTTGTAGGGCTTGTGTGTATAGGAATATTCAGCAGAATTGATTATCATTTCTTTAACGATAAAATGTTGTATATTGCAATAGGGACACTGGTTTTGTTAGGGTTAGTTTTAATTTTTGGGAAGTCGGTACTAGGTGCGAAAAGATGGTTCCGGTTGGCAGGGTTAAGTTTTCAACCGTCAGAACTTGCTAAGTTTGTTATGATACTATATTTTGCGAGTTACTTTGACAGGCATAAGAGTACTATTACTGATTTAACAAAAATGTGGCCGCTGTTGTCTGTATGGGTTGGGACAATGGGATTGATTTTACTGGAGCCTGACCTTGGGACACCGATGCTTATATGTTTTACCGGTGTTATACTATTATACGTCGCTGGGTTACCGAAAAAGGTGTTGATGATAGTAGGGTCTGTTGCCGTGATTGCCGGATTAGCGGCATTGATCTCAAAACCCTACAGGGTAATGCGTGTATTATCGTTTATAGGTATTTTGTTTGGTAATACACAGGGTGTTGATCTTAAGACCGGGTACCAGCTTGACCAGGCGTTATGCGCAGTGGGTTCCGGCGGGTTATTGGGTAGAGGGTTAGGGAAAAGTGTGTTAAGATACGCGTTTTTGCCGGAACGCCATACAGATTTTATTTTCCCGATATTTGCTGAAGAAATGGGATTACTGGGATCATTGATGATCCTTCTTTTGTTTATTTCAATCGCGTATGGCGGGTGGAAAATTGCGATTGAAGCAAAGGATGCGTTTGGGCAGTTAGTGGCGGTTGGGGTGACGGTGTCAATTGTATTCCAGGCGTTGTTTAATCTCGCGGTAGTAACAGGTTGCGCGCCGACAAAAGGGTTGCCATTGCCGTTTATATCATTCGGCGGGACTTCACTTGCAATTACGTGTTGTATGGTAGGAATTTTGTTGAATATATCGGGTTGGGAAAGTAAGAAGAAGAAAGGGTTGGCATTAAGTGCGCGCGGAAGAAGATGGTAAACGCGTAGTTATTGCAGCGGGAGGAACCGGCGGGCATTTATTTCCCGGGATTGCAGTGGGAGTTGAACTGCAAAAACGGGGTTACCGTGTAGTTTTTGTTGTAAAGAAAAACGATCAGGGGTTGCACGTTGTTAAATCTTATGGGTTTGAATTTCACGAGATTGATGTCATAGGATTACCCCGGAAATTAAGTTTCGGGTTATTTACTTTTGGATTTAAGATGATTGCCGGTTTTGTGGGGGTGTCAAGATTTTTGAATTCTTATAATCCTCAGGTAGTAGTCGGGATGGGTGCGTACGTATCATTCCCGGCCCTTCTGTGTGCAAAAATACAGGGAAGAATTGCTGTTGTACAGGAGCAGAATTATGTTCCTGGTATGGCAAATAAGGTTTTGTCAGTGTTTGTGGATATAGTAGCCGCTGCGTTTCCGGAAAGTATAAAAATGTTTTGGTGTAATAAACACAAATTTGTGTATACAGGAACGCCGATACGTGAGATGAAGGTTTGGGAGAGTGAAAAAGTGCGTGAAGAACTGGGTTTACGTGCTGAAACAAAGACTGTTCTTGTGTTTGGAGGAAGTCTTGGTGCTGGGAATATTAATAATGTAGTAAGCGGGTATATAGTTAAAAATGATAATGGATTACAGGATAATCTACAGGTTATACATCTTACAGGTAGTAAGGATTATGAGCATATAAAAAAAGTGTATGACGGTATTAAAACAAAAGTTGTGGTTTTGGAGAGAAGCGCTGAGATGGATAAAATGTATACAGCAGCGGATGTTGTGCTCTCTCGTGCAGGAGGGAGTACGCTTGCTGAATTATGTGTTTACAAAAAATATGCGTTACTGGTACCATATCCATACGCTACAAATGATCATCAGTGGCATAATGCGCAATGGTATACTTCCCACGGAGTTGCGGAAACTGTGCGTGATAATGAGTTTAATGAACGCATGTTTTCGGGTTTCATAGAAAAGGTGCTCAACGGGATTGATGTAAATGCTGTTGTAATGAAGTATAATATGTATAAATTCCCTGACGGGAGGAATGGTGTAGCCGATATTGTTGATGAATTGGTTTTTTTGAGGAAAAATGAAAAAAATTAATGTTTTAGTCACAAATGATGATGGATTTGATGCTGTAGGATTGAAGGTTCTTGTATCATCCTTGCAAAAAGTGGCAAGTGTGTATACTGTTGCTCCGGATTATCAGAATAGTTCGGTTAGTCATAGTTTGAATTTAAAATATCCTGTGTTTATTACCCGTGAGAATTCTAGGTTGTTTAAGATAACCGGTACTCCGGCGGATTGCGTTAGGCTGGGAGTGCTTGAGATTTACAAAAAAGTTAAGTTTGACTTAATTCTCTCGGGGATTAATTATGGCGCGAATATGGGTGAGGATGTGCTATATTCAGGTACTGTTGCAGCGGCACGGGAAAGTGTTTTATTGAATATTCCCGGAATAGCGGTGTCGTTGGTATGCGATAATGATAATTTTCAGAATTATAAACCAGCCGGTGATGTTGTTAAGAAGGTTGTTTCAAACTTATTGGTGTTAAGCAAAAAAACCGGGTGTAAGTTATGGAATATTAACGTTCCTAATATCACGGTCAAAACAGGGAAACTAAAAGGGATATGTTTTACAAAGCTTGGAAAACGTGTATATGACAACAAAATATGTGTGACCAAAAATCCGAGGGGCACAGATGTTTATTGGTTGATGGGAAGGTATGTTAGCGGTAAGAGCGTCATTAACAGCGATATTACAACTGTTGAAAAAGGATATGTGTCCGTCACGCCAATGATTACCGATACTACAAATAACGGTGTGTTAGATAGTATTATAGACATGGATTTATTGAAAAAATAAAGTTATGAAAATTGTACACGCTATTTTGTTGGTGGTGATATTAATGGCTTCGTGTACAAATGTGAACGCAGAGTTTGCCGCAAAGTTTGATCCTTATTATTCTTATCTCAGTTATACCACCTCATTTTTCCCGGAACGCGCGGTTGCAATCGGAGAAGAGCTTAGTGAAGGTAGGATTTACCGCGAATTATTCGTAAAATCTTTTATCCCTGGGTACCTTCTTACAGAGTTTTCGTATAATCCGTTACCCGCTATAGGCGGATATGTAAAACAATACACCGGGGATATTTATAATTCTATGACATTTACACCGACATTCAATCTTATCCGCAGCCTGTCAGCCGGGTTTGAGGAACCATGGGCGTTAACATTTTTTCTTGGTGAAATCCTGGGGTTTAAATATGCAGAAGAAGAACCGGATTATATGGGTGTGGGATATTCAGGATTCTTACTTTCCTATGGTGATACACATATTAAGGATAATACGTTTATCGGAGATAGTTGGTTGCAGGGTGAATGGAAAATTAAAGGCGCTCGGTTTTCAGAACACCAGAAACTTGTGTGGAGTTTCCGTATTGGCGGGAAGTATCACGGAAATCCCGGGATAAAGAGTGTGTATTATTTTGCGTTTGACCGTTCCCGAACAGATTACGGATTCCATAAGTTTTCGTTTATAAAAAATGCGGCGTTAAGTTATCAGGTGGATTTTGATAGCCAGAAGTTTGATGCGGTACGGCATTATTTGCTTGTTTCAAAGAAGTTTCCTATAGCTGACTACCGGCTTGCAGTAAAAGTTGAGCTCGGATTCGTGTGGGAGCGTTCAAGTAAATACGCGGGAGTTTTAAAACCCGCGGATGAAGGTGACAGATTCCAGCTTATTATACGTCCAAACGTTGAATTTTAAAAAAATATTATTTTTTTGTTGACAAAAAAAACGCGCTTTCCTATTATTAATCTTACAATTCTGCTTGTGAATAATTTCACAAGCGTTTTTGTGGTTAGTGTACTTTACGGATATTAGGGTGTTTTGTGTTCGATAGAAAGGTATATTAAGTGCAGTCGTTCCATATCACAAAAGAACATTGGGCTGAATTTCTTAAATCATTATCTTCGATGTCCATGTTATATGCGCCAAAGGTTTTGGATGAAGGTATTGGTGTTGATCCTCAGGTTGTGTATCACAGGTATCTGCCTGAAGATGTTGGTAATATTAAATTTCCTGCTTACCGTTTAAGACAGCCGATAAAAACGTTTTTCTTTGCTCCGGAGAATGTTGTATCAACGTTCTGGGTTGAAAAACCTGATTATAATGAATCCACAATGCCTGTTGTTATTTTTGGTGTAAAAGCGTGTGATATAAACGCAATCAAAGTACTGGATAAAATGTTTCTTGAAGGTGTTGGTCAGGATAATGAGTACGCGTCAAAACGTCAACGCACATTATTGATATCCAGTGATTGCACGGATATCTGCGAATATTGTTCATGTAACTTAGCAGGTGGCAGTCCGTGTGTCACGGATAGCGGGTATGACCTTAATATCACGCCTTTGGAAGACGGGTATATCGTGGAAGTTGGAAGCGAACCCGGGATGCATCTGGTTAATCAAAAACGTAATATTTTCCGTGAAGCGCCGGTTGGATATAAAGAAATGCAGAAGTCGCGTTGCGCAAAAGTTGTGGCTATGCTTGAAAAAAGTAATTTTGAGTACCGTCTTAAAAAAAGCAGGCAGGATGTACAAAAAAACGGGTACTATCTCACCGATCTTTGGAAACAATGCGCAGAGGATTGTGTGGAGTGTAGCGGGTGCAGGTTCAGCTGTCCAAGCTGTTACTGTTTTTTGCTGGAAGATACCGGCGATTTTGGGAAGTATCAAAAAGTGCGGCATTGGGATTCTTGTCAGTATAAAGGATACGGCCGTGTGGCCGGAGGGGGTAATCCACGGCAGCAGAAGCATGAAAGGTTACGCAATTTTCATTCTTGCAAACTGGATTACCGTATGCAGAACTTCGGGTTTTATGGTTGTACCGGCTGCGGGCGGTGTATTGAAGTTTGTCCCGTAAAAATTGATATCCGCAAAACATTGGTGAAACTTGAAAACGGGAGTAATCCTAAGTAATTATTTATGGAACATAAAAATAGAAATATGTATATGCCAATAGAGTGCATCGTTCAGGATAATATTGTTGAGACATCAAATATTAATACAGTATTTCTTAAACCAAAGACTGATTTTCATTTTAGGACAGGGCAGTTTATTGAGTTTACAATACCCGGTGTTGGGGAAGCGCCGTTTACCCCGTCATCTTCACCGTTAGTAACTGATAAATTTGAGGTTACTATAATGAAAGTAGGTAGAGTAACTGAACGGATACATGCATTAAAAAAAGGTGATACCATAGGTATCCGCGGGCCGTTTGGTAAAGGATATCCCATAGAAAAATATTATGGTAAAGATGTCCTGATACTCGGTGGCGGAGTTGGCCTTGCGCCGTTGAGGTCGTTGTTATTGAAACTTTTATCTGAAGTTGAGAAGTTTAATAAAATTGTGTTATGTTACGGTTCACGTTCACCAGAGGATGTTGTGTATAAACGTTTGTTCCCTGAATGGAAGAACATAAAGGGGTTGGAGATACTACGCAGTGTTGACCGTTGTCCTTCAGGAAAATGGGATGAAACTGTTGGGCTTGTGACGTGTTTACTTGATAAATGCGAGATTGAACTGTCTAATAGCGTAGCCATTGTGTGCGGGCCGCCGATTATGATGAAGTTCGGCACTAAAAAATTGTTGGAACTAGGTCATGAACCTGAAAATATATATTTATCAATGGAAAAAAATATGTCCTGCGGATTAGGGAAATGCGGGCATTGCCAGTTAGGGCCGTATTTTGTGTGTAAAGACGGGCCGGTATTTACCTATGAAGAGATTAAGAATATTGAAGGTATCTGGGATTAAGTAAAGAAAAGTAATTGTGATATGAAAAAAATACTGATTGATTTAGAAAAGTGTTATACTTGCAAGAAATGTGACGCTAAGTGCAGTTATTATTATCATGATAACAACACCGGGGTTGAACGTTTACTTGCACTCGCAAGTCAGAGGTTGGTATGCCGCAGGTGTAAGGAATCTTTTTGTGTAGCTGCATGCCCTAATAAAGCTCTTGAAAAACGCGAGGATGGCATGGTGGACCGGTATAGTTTCAGGTGTACCTCCTGTAAAACTTGTAGTATTGCGTGTCCATTCGGGACAATATATCCTGAGATTGTTACTCATAAAACCAGCGGGTGTGATCTCTGCGTAAACCGCAGTGATGATAATACCGTACCGTTATGCGTGCAGTCATGCCCGAATAATGCGTTGACTTGGGTTGAAGTTGAAGAAAATGCTGAACAGGATGTGTATTTAGTAAAGGATAAAGTTGCGGTGAAAACGTTACGTTGGGAAAAAGAGTCAAGAAAAAATGATAAACACTATACTTGAATTCATCGTATTCCCCGGGTTTTTGTTTACTGCCACGGTGGGTATGCTGGCTAGTTGGGTTGACCGTAAGGTAACCGCGCGGGTACAGTGGCGTGTTGGTCCGCCATTGCTGCAGCCGTTGTATGATTTTGTTAAGTTATTAGGGAAAGAAGTTGTAATACCGTCAGGTGTTAACGTTGCGGTCTTTCTTCTTATGCCGGTTGTAAGTTTTATGGTAGTAATAATGGTGTCTATTATGTTGTGGCAAGCATTTATCTTGCAAACAACAGGGTTTACCGGTGATTTAATCGTTGTGGTTTACATGTTAATGATCCCCGCGCTGGCGGTTATCATAGGAGCGTCTGCTTCAGCTAATCCGTTGGCGTCACTAGGAGCGAGCCGTGAGATGAAACTTGTCCTGGCGTATGAGTTGCCGTTTATACTGGCATGCATAGTACCTGTGATAAAGTCCGGGGGTATGTTAAAACTTCAGGGGTTGATTCATGCGCAAAATAACGGGGTATTTATGTTGTCTTTATCTGGTATCTGCGCGTTTGCGGTTGCGGTATTGTGTATCCAGGCAAAACTCGGGATGGTACCGTTTGATGCAGCAGAGGCTGAGACTGAAATAGCAGGTGGGGTTTTGATTGAGTATTCAGGATTACCCCTTGCGTTGTTTAAACTTGTAAAACAAATGTTATTGTTTGTACTTCCAATGCTATTGATAACATTATTCTTAGGCGGGGTACATCTTGGTTCAATTTTTGGGGTATTTAATACTGTATTAAAGTATGTTTTTGTTATAACATTAATCATTTTAATAAGGAATACTAATCCAAGAGTAAGAGTAGACCAGGCAGTAAAATTTTTCTGGGGTAAAGTTTCGGTGGTTGCGGTATTAGCGGTAGTTTTTGCGTTACTGGGGTATTAATTTAGGTATATGAAAATAACGACTAAAGCGTTAACAAAATCGATCTGGGTATACCATTGTGCGACGAGTCCGTGTAATAATTGTGATATTGAAATCCTTGATGCATTAACCCCGAGGCATGATCTTGAACGGTTTGGGATACAGCTTGTGGGCAGTCCAAGGCATGCGGATGCGTTGTTAGTGACCGGCGTACCGACAAGGAAGACTGCGCCGCGGTTGAAACTTGTATACGAACAAACCGCTAAACCGTGTTTTGTTATCGCAATAGGTTCCTGCGCATGTGGGGGTAATATGTTTCGTCATGCTTATAATTTTGTGAAAACAGTTGACGAAATTATTCCTGTGGATGCGTATGTCCCGGGATGCCCGCCAAAACCGGAAGCGATGATTATGGGTGTTGTAAAATTACTGGCAAAACTTAAAAACGGGAAGTGAGTTTAAGGTAAAGGATTTATGGTTGAAGCTTTTTTAAGTCAGGATATTGAGGATCAGATAACTAATACGTTAGGGACAAAGGTTGTGGAGTTTATCGAGAAAAACCCCAGACGGTTCTATCTGACGGTAAAACCTGTGGATTTACCGGAATGCGTTAAAATATTGGTGAAAGAATTGTGGTTACGCATGAGTACCGCCACAGCTGTGGATACCCGGGAATGTATAGAAATACTTTACCATTTTTCGCATGATAAAAGCGGGAAAATGTTTACTCTGAAAGTTAAATTAGAGGATAAAAGTAAACCTGAGATACGGTCTATTGCAACAATCTTTAAAGGTGCGGAATGGATTGAACGCGAGATCGCTGAATTGTTTGGAGTGAACTTCATAGGCCATCCGGATATGAAACGTTTACTTCTTTCATCTGATTGGCCGGAAGGTAAGTATCCGTTAAGGAGGGATAGCAAATGAGTGAATTACGCCGTACTGTTATCCCTATAGGCCCGTATCATCCGCTGCAGGAGGAGCCGGAATATTTTAAATTATACGTTGAAGGCGAACGCGTGGTGGATATTGATATTGAAGTGGGCTACTTGCATCGCGGGGTGGAAAGATTATCGGAAGATAAACATTATGACCAGATAGCGCATCTTGTGGAACGTATCTGCGGGATTTGTTCAACCTCGCATCCGTTTGCTTACATAAACGCAGTGGAAGACGCTGCAGGGTTCACTTCAAAGTTGCCGGGAAGAGTAAAACTTATCCGCACAATTATAGCTGAGATGGAACGCGTGCATTCGCATTTTCTGTGGTTAGGGCTGGCAGGGCATTTTCTTGGGTATAATACTGTATGGATGTGGGCATGGAAGTATCGTGAACCCTTGCTTGATATGTTTGAACTTATCTCGGGTAACCGCCAGCATTATAGTATGTTCAAGGTTGGCGGGGTACGCAGGGATATTAATAAGGAAGATATACCGCAGCTTCTGAAGGTATTGGATGAAATTCAGCGTGCAAATGATATGTTTAAAGGCGCGGTGATGGATGATCCTGTGATACAGGCACGGACAAAAAAGGTGTGTATTCTTACTAAAGAGAATGCGGAAGCGTATTGCGTTGTTGGCCCCACCGCGCGGGCAAGCGGTGTGGATATTGATGTCCGCCGGGATGATCCCTACGCAGCGTATGATATGTTGGACTGGAAAGTTATCACTCAAAAAGAAGGCGATGTGTTTGCGAAACTCGTTGTCCGTGTACTTGAGGTATACGAGTCTATCAGTATAATTAAACAGGCATTACATAAACTTGATGATTTCAATGACGGTATAGATATGCAGGTAAAAGAAATCCCGCCGGGTGATGGTATTGGCCGGCATGAAGCGCCCCGGGGTGAGGTTATTCATTTTGTGAGGTCTGATGGAACAAACCGCCCGGTACGGCATAAGATCCGTGCACCGAGTTATGTGAATATAGCATCCAACAAAATCGCGGTGGTAGGTAATACGGTTTCTGATGCAGCGCTTGCGCTTGCTGCTGTGGATCCGTGTTATTGTTGTACTGATAGAAGTATTGTTATAGATGTTAATACAAATAAAACAATAATGACTGGGAAAGATCTTGTGCGGTTATCACAAGAGAAAACTTTAGAGTTAAGGAAAAAACTTGGATGAATAGTTTGGCGTTATACTTAATAGGTTTTCCTTTAATATCAGGCGTTTTATGCCTGGTATTTCCGCGGTTACGCGAATTCCTTGCATTGATTGTTTCTCTTACAGTATTAGTGTTCAGCGTTATTTTGTTTATCCAGCAGCGGATAATTATGACGCCGTTTTTCAGGTTGGATAATCTCAGCGAGTTCATACTGATGGCAATAGCGCTGTTTGGTTTTTTGATTACCTTATATTCCCTGGAATATATGAAAGCAAAAAAAACTGTGGGGGAATATTATACCTATATTTTATGGGCATTATCCGCGTCTGTCGGTATTGTATTGGCGAATAATTATATTATACTTCTTACTTTCTGGGGTTTTCTCGGGCTTATACTATATCTTCTAATACAAATTGGGGTTGATACTATTCAAAATACAGAAGCGGCAAGGAAAACATTGATTATTGTCGGGGGGTCTGATGCGTTAATGCTTTTGGGGATAGCGTTGTTATGGGTATTAACCGGCACTTTTGAGATGGGTACAGCAAAGATATCGATGGTTTCACCTAAACCCGTGGAATCCTTAATGTTGTTCGGGTGGCAGTTGGAAGGGGTTAAGTCGGTTTCTGTATTAGCATCGGGGATTGGTATAATAGCGTATATTTGTTTTATAACATCTGCGTTTGCAAAAGCCGGGGTTATGCCGGTACATACGTGGATACCTGATATGTCAGTTGTTACATCCTTACCCGTAACTGCATACCTCCCTGCGGCATTAGATAAATTGCTGGGGATATACTTGTTATCCCGAGTGTGCTTGAATCTGTTTGAGTATAATATCTGGGCTAATCTTGTATTGATCATTATTGGAATGATTACGATTATAGCGGCAGTATTACTCGCAATGGTGCAGCATGATATGCGTAAATTATTGTCTTACCACGCTGTTTCACAGGTGGGGTATATGGTGATTGGTATTGCCACGGCTAATCCTATCGGTATAGCCGGCGGGATTTTTCATATGTTAAACCATGCAATCTATAAGTCATGCCTGTTTCTTACAAGTGGGAGTATAAAAAACCGTACGGGTATTACCGATCTTGATAATATGGGCGGATTATGGAAATATATGCCTATAACTTTTATTACATGCCTGATCTCAGCGCTGTCAATCTCAGGAATACCGCCATTGAACGGATTCGTTTCTAAATGGATGATTTATCAGGGTATAGTGGAGTATAGTACTAACTTGAGTAATCCTGTTGCTGTCTTTGGATGGTTCGCTCTTGCTGCTGCAATGTTTGGATCAGCGTTGACTGTTGCGTCATTCATGAAAATTATTCATGCTGCATTCCTTGGAGTTGAACACGAAAATTTTAAGGGTGTTATTAACGAAGTACCCTGGACAATGTGGGTACCGCAGGCGGTACTTGCGTTGTTGAGTGTGGTATTCGGCATATTTGCGTTCCAGTTGCCGATCCAGAAGTTTATTGTTCCGGCGCTTGTTTCACTTGGTGTGACGGATAGTGTTTCGATTCTTGTTAAATTCGTCGCAATGAATAATTCGGGGATTGCGATCTGGGCAACGATTGCAGGGATTGCGATAGGTGTGCTTGTTTATTTTATTAATAAAAACAAAATACGGAGAGTCCCAAATTTTATAGGCGGTGAAACCTTACTTCCGGAAGAACGTGTCAGCGGAGTTGATTTTTATACGACTATCCGCGAGATAAAGGTTATGGATACATTTTTAAAACTGTCAGAACGTAAATTAACGGATATTTACGAACTTTGTTTAAAGGCAATGATGTATCTCGCGTCGTTATTATCGGCAGTGCATACTGGTAATTTGCATGTATACTTAGGCTGGTTTTTAATTGGTGCTACGGTTTTGTTGATAGTATTGATGTAAAGAGGATATATGATAACTTTACAGGTGTTGATAGTGTTTATGATTATCGCTGCGGTTGTTGCCGTGGAGATTCAGGATTTGTTGTCTTCAGTAGTATCAGTAGGAGCAATTGGGTTGGCGTTATCGCTGTGTTTCTTATTGTTAAAAGCGCCGGATCTTGCTGTTGTGCAGTTGGTCGTTGAAATACTTGTATTGATCATTCTTATCCGTGCGACGATGTCACGCGATACTAAGGGTAGTGAACGCATGAGGTTGTTCCCGTATGTTGCCGGGATTGTGTTTATATCTGTTTTCACATTTTATGGATACGCAGTACTAAACGGTATACCGGAGTTTGGGCATCCTGTGATGAAAGTGTCAGGCCAGTATATAAAACACGCGTTGGTTCAAACGGGTTCAGCTAATGTTGTGATGGCAGTTATGCTGGATTATCGCGTGTTTGATACGCTGTGCCGTATAACTATTTTATTGACCGCAGCGGTTGGTGTTTTGACGGTATTACGCAGGGAAAGCAGAAAAAAACAGGAAGAAGTGAAGACTGATGGGAAATGATAACCGCCAGGTAACCGAGATTAGAGGTATGTCGTTGGTTGTTAAGACTGTTGCCAGGATATCAGTTGGGATGATACTGATGTTCGGCGTGTTTACAGCGTTCTACGGACATATTAATACCGGTGGCGGATTTGCTGGAGGAGTTATTATAGCGCTGGCAATGATTTTGATGTTGGTATCCTATGGGCGTGATATTTTTACTAACCGGTTTGATGAGTATAAAGCGTTATCATTTTTGGCGTTGGGAGTCCTGGGGTTCTTGGTTCTTATGTCGTTAGGTTTATTTGTGAAAGACGGGTATTTTTGTATGAATATTTTTGATAAAGGTAAACCGTTTGGGTTGATAAGTTCGGGTGTGATTTTGCCTTCGAACTTAATAGTTCTTTTTGCGGAAAGCGCGGGGTTATTAACAATATTCCTGGGGTTAGTATATTTTAAGGTATGGAAGGGAAAATGACGGAATATATTCTTTGTTTTATTCTGTTTTGTATAGGATTATACGCGGTTGTTATTAAGCGACACATTATTAAGATCATCATTGGTATCGGGATTATGGAGTATGCGGTTAATCTGTTATTTATTTTAATCGGTTATAAACACGGAGCGGGGTTTCCGTTTATTGAAGAAAACATGAAAGTTATGGCCGGAGTTAGTATGGTAGATCCTTTACCCCAGGCAATCGTTATGATTTCAATTATTATTAACTTAACGGTGGTTGCAATTATGGTAGCGCTGGCAGTAAGGATATACGAAAAATATGGAACATTTGATATCACCAAGATTAAAAGGTTAAAAGGATAAGAGACGGTTAAATTAATGATTTTTATTTTTGTTATCATACCAATACTTACAGCGATATTGTTGACGTTGTTTAATAAACTTGACCGCAGGTGGTTGGGGGTGGTTACTTCCGCTGCATTGGGTGTTAACCTTGTTGCTGCGTTTATATTGATCAGTAAACTTGCGGGGAATGGGTTCCAGCCGGTAGTGTATAAACTTGGCGGGTGGACGGTGCCTATGGGGATACTCCTTGTTGCTGACGGATTGACTGCGTTTATGCTGGTACTGATTAACCTCATATCAATGATTTGTGCCGTGTATTCAATTAAGTATATGGATAAGTTTTTGGATGAATGGAAATACTTTGTATTATTCCTGATGCTTACCGCCAGTTTTAATGGTGCAGTTTTAAGCGGTGATATTTTTAATATGTTCGTATTCATAGAGATGGGCACAATATCGGCAGCGGCATTGATCGCTTTTGATACTGCGCCGGAAGAGTTGGAGTCGGCGTTCAGGTATATGATCTTTGGCAGTGCAGCTGCGTTGTTTGTCATGCTTGGGATTGCACTAACCTATGCTTACACGTCAACGCTTAATATGGCGGATGTTGCGGTATCGATTGTGCTAAATAAAAATGTTGCGCTTATTAGTTTTATTACAGTATTGTTTATCATAGGGTTCTTCACAAAATCCGCGGTTGTGCCGTTCCATTTTTGGCTGCCGGATGCGCATTCGTCCGCACCGTCACCGGTGTCTGCGATGTTGTCCGGTATATTAGTGAAAGTACTTGGATTGTACGCATTAACCCGTATAATCTTTAATGTATTGGGAGCGGATGTCAGCGCGGTATTAATGGCGTTTGGCGTAGTGTCAATGATAGTTGGTGGGTTATTGGCTGTTTACCAGAAAGATATTAAACGGTTACTTGCGTATTCTACAATAAGCCAGGTGGGATACATACTTTTTGCGTTTGGGCTTAATACGCAGTTAGGATTTTTTGCGGGGTTGTTTCATATGTTCAACCACGCAGTGGCGAAGTCGCTAATGTTTCTTACATCAGGAGCTGTGATGTACGCTACAGATGAACGGATACTCGATAATTTCGGGGGAGGGTTACGTAAAAAAATGCCGTTGACTTCAATAACGTCATTTATTGGGTCAATGTCAATTTCGGGACTTCCGCCTCTGGGTGGGTTTTGGAGTAAGTTGTTGATTGTTATTGCGGCGGTGCAGTCGGGAAAGTACGGGTATGCATTGATTGCAGTTGTGGTCAGTATTATTACGTTGTCATACTTTATTAAATGGCATAAAGAAATATTTTTTGGAGAGTTACCGGAAAAATGGAGTAATATCAAGGAATCGCCATTGGTGATGTTGTTACCGATGATCATCCTGGCGTTATTGTGTGCGGTATCCGGGTTTTTGTTATTACCGGGTATTAGTTCTAACTTTTTAGAACCTGCGGCGAAGGTGTTATCCGGTGGTGTGGAGTACGGGAAAACGGTTTTAGAATTGGCTAAGTAATTTATGACAAGTAAACTGGTCGTGTTTATTTGCTCGTTTATAGTTTGGGTATTGTTCACCTGTAAGTTTGGGTGGGAATACTGGGTTATCGGGTTAATTTCAAGTGCGGGTATTGCGTGGTTCATCGGAGACTTGTTTACCTCTCACCCGGGGAAGTTTAAGCAGTCAAGCCGGTACGCATGGTTTCTTTACTACCTACCTGTATTTTTGTGGGAGATGGTAAAAGCTAATTTTGACCTTGCGTACAGGATTATACATCCTAATATGCCAATACGGCCGGGGATTGTTAAAGTTAAGACTAAGCTTAGGAGTGATACTGGATTGACTGTTTTAGCAAATTCTATATCGCTGACCCCCGGTAAAACTGCGTTGGATTTTGATCTTGAGAACGGGTATATTTATGTGCATTCGATTTATGTTAAATTGGATAAAAATGGTAATGATGCGGATACTGAACGGTTAGTACAAAAGTTTGATAATATTCTTTTGAAAGTATTTGAGGAGTTTTAAAGGGTAGGTTATGAAGAACAAGTTAGTGACATGGTTTATCAGTGTTTTACTTATAGGATTGTTGGTTTGGATTAACCACGTGATAAAGGTGGATTTATTCCTGCGGTTGATTAATCCGTTAATACTCGGATGTTTTTTGTGTTTATACAGAATAATAAGCGGCCCGACCGCCGCTGACCGTGCGGTATCCGTGGATACTATGGGGATCATGATCATAGGATTCTGCGGGGTACTTGCGTTTTGTACAAAACAGGATTTTTTAATTGATATTGCGTTAGCGTGGGGATTACAATCGTTCATAGCGAGCCTTGCGCTAGCGAAGTATATGGAAGGACATTCGTTGGATGATTAGTGTTATCGGTACTGTGCTAATAGTTATTGGGATAATATTTGATGTCCTCGGTGCAATTGGGTTATTAAGATTGCCTGATGTATACAGCCGGATTCAGGCAGCGACAAAATGCGCTACGCTTGGTACGTGTTCAATAATGCTTGGCGTTATTGTGGTGAATGGGTTTACTCTTCTTGGGGTAAAAGCGTTGTTATGCATAATATTTTTGTTGGTAACTTCGCCGGTAGCGGGGCATGCATTATGCCGTGCAGCGCATCAGTCAGGTATAAGGTTTACAAAAGAAACTGTTGTTGATAAGTACGCGGAAGATAAACAGGCGAATTTGTTATGAAATATCCAAAGATGAGAGAACTGGTAGAGGCAGTAAAGTCGTTCATCAGCCCGCCGTTTACCTCAAAATTCCCGGCGGTACCGCATAAACCGCAACGTGGTTTCCGCGGGAAGCCCGTGCCAAGTGAAGAGTATTGTATTGGGTGCGGTGCGTGCGCGGAATTATGTCCCGCAGCGGCAATTGAAGTTGAAGATAAGGCCGGTATAACAGGGCAAAAGCCTGTCCGTTTTATGCGGTGGAGATACGACCTCTGCGTGTTTTGCGGGCTCTGCGAAAAAGGGTGTACCACAAAAAAAGGTGTGGTTTTGTCTGATGAATACGACCTCGCGGTGTTTGATCGTAAACAGTTGGTGAGTAAAGATATTATCCGCGAACTGCTAACCTGCGACAGTTGCGGGGCAGTTATAGGTACAAAGATGCAGATGTTGTACGTTTACAAAAAACTTGGCCCGCTGGCGTATGGTAACTATCCTGTGGTTGCGTCTGCTTTGGAGAATGAAAAAGTTGCTGAGTTTAATGCTGAGAAAAAAGTTGAACCCGTACTTACTGACCGCACACAGGTGTTCCACATAAAATGTTCTAAATGCAAGAGAATGGCATTGTTGCACGACGATAATTATAAACGCCCCGGAACTTAGTAAGCTAGTTAATTATTTATACACTAATCCCGTAAAACATTTTTTTATTTTTGTTTTTTGTTATAATAACAATAACAGGAGGATGTTATGGTTGATAACGAAAACAAGCCAGTGAACAGTGGTATATACGAACTACGCTGGAATCCTTTTCTCGGGTGGTGGGTGATGTATGCGTCTTCACGGCAAAAACGGCCGCTCTTACCTAAAGATTACTGCCCGTTCTGTCCTGGTTCAGGGAAAGTGCCGCAAAAGTATGATGTTATGATGTATAACAACGATTTCCCGATCTTGCGGTTGGATCCTCCAAAGGTTAAGGATATAAAAAACGCTGGGCTTGCAAAAATAGTTAAAACTGCAAGGTCGTACGGTAAGTGCGAAGTAATACTTTACTCTTCTGAACATCAATCGCATATCGGGTCGTTTACTGACGATAAAATGTTTAGCCTGATGAACTTATGGAAGAACAGGTATCAGGAATTAGGGAATGAAAAAAAGGTTAAGTACGTGTATATCTTCGAAAACCGCGGGGAGGTTGTGGGGGTGACAATCCCTCATCCTCATGGGCAGGTGTATGCGTACCCGTTTATCCCGAAAAAAGTTGAGTTAGAACTTCGTGAATCAAAAAGGTACCACCAAAAAAATAAGAGTTGTATTCATTGCGATTTAGTTAAAGCTGAAACTGAAATCCAGGACCGTGTGGTTATGCAAAGTAAGTATTTCACGGTATTTATTCCTTACTTTGCGGAGTATCCTTACCAGGTATGGATCGTGCCAGGGAGGCATTTCCAGAATATTTTACAGATGTCATCTGCAGAAACTGATGACCTGGCAATAACGTTCCGTACCGTAGTAAAAATGTATGACGCGTTATTTAATATGCCGTTCCCATATATGATGTGTTTGCATCAGGAACCGGTTGACGGTAAAAACTACACGCATTATCATTTTCATATAGAATTTTATCCGCCGTTACGAAGTCAGGTAACCCAGAAGTTTAATGCCGGGTCAGAAACCGGTGCGTGGGTGCATGGTAACCCGTCTTCCCCTGAAGAAAAGGCGGAAGAATTACGGCAGGTATTAAAGAAGGTAGAGGGTAAGTAAACACGATGTCTTCTATGCAGGATAGCGCGGTTATACGTAAGTTTCGCATAGCTATATACCTTACCTCGGCTGCGTTGGTGATAGAAATATTTTCAGGTATTTGGTCGCATAGCCTTGCATTGATCGCTGATGCTGCGCATGTATTTACCGACCTTTTCGCGTTATCGTTAAGCCTTGCTGTGGTGTATCTTTCACAATACCCGCCTACTGAAAAACGTACTTACGGGTGGCATCGCGCGGAAGTGTTTGTCGCAATGATAAACAGCGGTACGTTAATTTTTCTTTCTCTATGGATAATTTATGAAGCGTATCAACGGTTTTTTAATCCTCAGGATATACGTCCCGTAGTTATGACAATCGCTGCAGTAGCCGGGATGGTGATTAATTATATTGTAGTTCGGGTGCTTGGGCATAAGCACGGGGATGAGAAGGATCTTAATGTAAAAAGTGCGTACTGGCATGTGATGGGCGATCTTTTATCGTCAATTGGCGTTGTTGCGGGTGCTGTGGTTATATGGATGACAAAACTTAATATCATAGACCCTGTGCTAAGCATAGGGATATCGTTGATGATAGTGTATAACGCAATAAATATTTTGCGTGATTCCACTAATATTTTGTTGGAAGGCGTTCCCCGGGGGATGAAGGTTGAAAGTATAGCGGAAGATATACGTAAAGTGAAAGAGATTGTTAATGTTCATGATATACACGTATGGGCTATATGCAGCCATATAACGTCGTTATCGTGCCATATTGAATTAGATGAAGGTGAACACAAAAAAAGCGCGGATGTTGTTGCGTTAGTGATAGGGATATTGAAGGAGAAGTACGGGATTACGCATACAACAATTCAAACTGAATGCGGGGAGATGAGTTGTAAACTTGAGGAAGTTATCACTAATGACCTTGAACATAAAGGGGATGAGCATGATGATGAGGATTAGTAAGGTTGTTGTAGTCTTTGTCAGTGCGGTAGTATTATCCGTGATGTACGGATGTGATACCCGTGATATTGGGAAATCGGATATGATAAGACCCCGAAATTGTGTATTCAATGCTATGCCTGTCAGTATTAATACTTCTGACGGGGTTATCCTCGCGGGGAGGTATTTCAGAGTGAAGGATGGTACTAACAAAGTTGTTATCATGCTTCACGGGTTGGGTAGCGATAAAAATGAGTGGCTATCTTTTGCATCAACTTCTGCAGCAGCGGGGTATGATGTCCTGATATACGACCTTCGCGGGCATGGGGAGAGCGTTAAAAGTCTCGATGGTAAAAAGGTTGATTACCGTACGTATACCTCTGCAGGTGCTGGTTCGGAATGGGCAAAGATGGTGGATGACCTTAATGCTGTGGTGAAGTATGTTGTTGAACAAAAAGGTGTGTCCGAACATAATATAATTCTCTGCGG
>JBBAAG010000014.1 GCA_041658405.1 Elusimicrobiota bacterium | reverse complement strand
AAGCGTTGTTGCTACACTGATTGAATCTCTGAAAGATGCGAGGTGGCAGGTACGCGCAGCTGTGATCAATACCCTGGGAACGTTCTCGGATTATGAGGATACCTGCGGGATTATTGTTAAGTCGTTAGAGAAAATGATTAATGATGAAGCCAGTGAAGTACGGCTCGCTACGATTACTAACCTCGCGAATTTTTATAGTTCTAAGTACACAAAAAAAATTACTGAAATTCTTAAACTAAAAACTGAGGACCCGTTACCCGTTGTAGCGCTGGTAGCGAAGAAACTTGAGAAAGCGTATAACCAAAAGGCGGTGTTATTAAGCAGGAACTCGTCAAAACTCGCTGCCATAGGGTTTGTGATAACTACAGTGCTCGCGGGGATCGGGATTTCAGCTGCGTCATATCTTTTCCTCGCAAGTAAACAAGCAGGGAAGGAAAATGTTGCCACTGTAAAACGGCTGGAGTTACTTTCAAAATACGCGAATCTCGCTGCTACAAATATGAATGCTGATCTTGAGAGAATGTCTAGGTCTCCCCAGGATATGCTGACGAAGTACCTTTTTGATGATGCGGTTAAGGGGTTTAAGGCAAATCTCGGGGGTTCTGATGAACAGTCAAAACTGCGGATGGTGTATTATTACACCGCTGCCTGTAAAGCGTTCCAGAGTAATATGGATGAAGCTGAGAACTATATGGATACTGCCAAGGGTTTGAAGTAACTTAACCGCGGATATATGTGAAAAAAAACACAGTTGACTAAACCACAGGGAATGGCTATACTTAATCTTAAATATTATAAATTTCAAGTTAGGTTTTTTTTGTGAGAAGGAGGTGGGGAAAAGGTAATATCAGAAACGTGTAGTCAGGTGGGTTAGTTTAGTGTAGTTGTAGTAGTATAGTTAAGTAAATATGGTATACAGTAGAAAGAACATAAAAAAGGAGTGAAAGAAGCTAAGATGAAAAAAGCACTATTGGCAGCAGTAGGGTTAGCGTTAGTAGTGACAGCTTTTGGTTGCGGCGGGACAAAGATTAATGTAAAAGAAACACCGAAACAGGAACGCGGGATACCGAACTGGGTACCGCTGCCCGGTGCAGTAACTATCCCGGATCCGCAGATACAGTCCGGTAAGGTTATGCAGGGTGTTGGTATGGCAGAAAAACGTGCGTCATTCCAGGCACAGATGCAAACCGCAGCGGTCCGTGCAAAAGCTGACCTCGCGGGTAATATTAAGACAAAAGTTGAAAGCGTTGTGAAGAACACGTTTGGTGACTGGCAGGAACAAGGCGGAGTTAACCCGTCAGAGAACGTCAGTACCGCGATTGACCGTACAGAAGGGTTAATCAAGAACTTAGTGGATACCGAAATATCGGGACCGTTTGTGCAGCAGACTTATATCGATAAAGATACAGGGCAAATATGGATCCGTGTACTTCTTTCTGCCGATATGGTAGAACGCTGGACAAAAGAAAAACTAAGGGCACAGAAGGAAATCCGTGCGTTAATGGTAGACGCGAAGGCTGATATGATAGCTGATAAGCTTGATAAAGATATTGAAAAATCGCGTGAAGCTGAGAAGGCAACGAATGATGATATCTATAAGATGATGGGCGTTGGCGCAGGACAGTAAGGTATAGTAAAATTGTAATAAACCAATTAATCCTCCCCTCGTTATGCGGGGGGAGGATTTTGGTAAAATATAATAAATACTGTGGCTTAGGATATAATTGTACGTACTGAAATATTTTCTTTTTTATCGTGGAAACATTTGAGTAGGTATAGTTAAGTTTATTTACAGAACTTTTTATTTAAGGAGGAGTTTGAGAAATGTTAAAAAAGTTGTGGGTTTTAGTATTGTCAATGGTTGCGGGGACTGTATTATTATCATCCTGCGGGCCCTCACGCCCGGTACCGGAGTGGATGACAAAACTGCAGAATAAGCCGGATATAATCGAAGGTAAAGGTTTTGCTGTGGTGAATAGTGATTCCGAGAAAAAAGCTGCACGCGATATGGCATTCGCTGATGCAATGCAGAAACTGTTTATGGCAGCGGAAGCACAGGCCGAAGGCGTTATAGAAACGCGTACATCGTTCTCACGTGAGATCGGCGGGGATGATAAGGGTAAAGCACCGGCGGGTAAGGGTTTGGAAGAACTTGATAACCTTAATATGGTAAGTTATAAGAATGAAATGAAACAGCGCGTATTCTCTGAAGAATATTTTGACCGCGGAAATAAGGAGTATTGGGTATACATTTACCTTCCCGCAGCTAAGTTTTCGCAGGTAATGAATGAAGGACGGTTGAAGGCTATCAAAGCAATGCCACCGGAGAAAAAGGCTGAGTATAAAGAAATTGAAAGCAGTCTTGAAGCTGACTTACAGAAGTATAAGGATACACAGGCTAAGTAAGTAAAGCGGAAGTAGGAGATACATGATAATATGAAAAAAATAGTGGCAGTATTTACGTCAGTAGCGTTCATTCTTGCGCTCAGCGGGATGCTTACGTTGTCATACGCTGCGGATAAAATGTTGGAAGGCGCGGTGACTAAGGTTACGGGGAAGGTTAGTGTTAGACACTCAAAGGTTAAAACATGGGAGCCGGTAGAAGTTAATATGCCGGTAAAAGCTGGGGATACTATTGTCACCACCCCGGAGAGCGAAGTTGAAATTATTATGGATGACGGTACGGTTTTACGGTTGGAACAACGCACCGCGATTGTTATTGAAGAATCTTCAATCAACAAAACTACGGGTAAGAAAAGTGTGGATATCAACCTAAAAAGCGGGAAGTTATTGAATAATATTGAGAAACTTATTAAACGCGAGTCTAAGTACCGCGTAAAAACGCCAACCGCAGTTATAGGTGTCCGCGGGACGGAATTCGCAACGGAAGTTTCTACCTCCAATAAGACCACAGTGGCGGTATACGGCGGGACCGTAGCGGTTAAGGCGTCGGAGTCTGAGGATGAAGATGATGACGCGGAGATCGCGGTTGGGACTGAACAGGAAACTTCAATTGAAGCCGGGCAGAAGAAGCCGGCAGAGCCTACGGGGCTTAGTGAAGAATCAAAGAATTATTATGCGGATAAAGTCGCTGAGTTTGAGAAACGCGTACAGGCAAACCGTGAACGGTTAGAAGAAATTATTGCTGCAAAACAGGCGTATATCGAGAATAAAGTAAAAGAAAAATCGCAGAAAATAGAAGACCGTAAGAAAAAGTTTGAAGATATGCAGAAGAAAATGGAACAAGGGACTGAAGAGTAAGGGTTTCATTAATTAATAGGCTATAATAGTGCGGGGTGGGAAATACTTTTAAGTTTAACTGCCTCGCACTATGTTTTTATGGTTTAAGGAGTAACACAGCGGTATGCACGAACTAGGTATGGCAAAAGGGTTGTGGGAGAGTATCAAAGTTGCAACGGAAAAAAATAAGTTGTCAAAGGTTACGAAGATAAAACTCGCAGTCGGGCAGTTTTCGGGGATTGACCCGCATTTTTTGGAGCATAGCTTGAAGGATCATGTCCTGACAGGGACTATAGCGGCAACTGCGGTGATTGAAATATTTGTTGACCCCGTGAAGCTTAGATGTAAATCCTGTGGGAAAGTATGGGGGGATACCGGTAAGGCTGTGATGCCGGTGGTTAGCTGTACTGCATGTAAGTCGTATGATATTGAGATAATGTCCGGGAAAGATGTGGTGGTAACAAGTATAGAAGGTGTTTGACTTTACCTCGGGGATTTGGTATAAAAATACAACATATTTGGTGGGTTATTGATTAAGGGAGGATTTTTACACAAGATGTCTAAAATTAATGAAATTATTGCACGTGAAATTCTGGATTCCCGCGGGAATCCTACGGTTGAAGTTGATATAATCCTGGAAGACGGGTGTATCGGCCGTGCGGCGGTACCTTCCGGTGCGTCAACGGGTGAGCATGAAGCGCTTGAACTACGGGATGGCGATAAAGCTCGGTACCTTGGGAAAGGCGTGAGTAAGGCTGTTAATAACGTTAATAAAGTCATTGCGCCGGCACTTAAAGGGCAGGATGCACGGGAACAGGAAAGTATTGACCGCAGGATGATTGAGATGGATGGTACTGAGAATAAGGGCGTCCTCGGGGCGAATGCTATACTCGGAGTATCACTCGCAGCGGCACGTGCATCAGCAAATTCGATTAAGATTCCGTTGTATAAGTACCTTAAGTCATTGTATAAAATTGAGGGTGAAGGCGGGATTTTGCCGGTGCCATTAATGAATATTGTTAACGGCGGTGCGCATGCGGATAATAAGCTTGATATCCAGGAATTTATGATTGTACCTGCCGGAGCAGGCACGTTTGCGGATGCGTTACGTATGGGCGCGGAAGTGTTTCATAACCTAAAAAAGATATTGAAGGCAAAGAAGCAGTCAGTGAATGTAGGAGATGAAGGCGGGTTTGCGCCGAACCTGCACTCAACGGATGAAGCTTTGGATACTATCATTGAAGCTATTAAAGCAGCGGGGTATGAACCCGGTAAACATGTTATGATTGCGTTGGATGTAGCTTCCAGCGGGCTGTACAATGATGGTTCTTATACAATTGAAGGTAAGAAGCTGGATATTGACCAGATGATTGAGATGTACTCAAAACTTAGGTCTAAGTATCCGGTGGTATCTATAGAAGACGGGTTAGCGGAAGATGATTGGGATGGATGGAAAAAACTTACCGCCAAACTCGGGGATAAACTGCAGTTAGTCGGTGATGACTTGTTTGTAACCAACGTTAAACGGTTACAGCGCGGGATTAACGAAAAGTCGGCAAATTCTATATTGATTAAGGTAAACCAAATCGGTTCGTTGAGCGAGACTGTTGCCTCAATCAAGCTTGCGCATGCGAATGGGTTCACATCAGTGATTAGCCATCGTTCAGGTGAGACCGAAGACAGTTTTATCGCGGATCTATCCGTAGCGATGAACACCGGCCAGATTAAGACCGGGTCGTTGTCACGGAGTGAACGCCTGGCGAAGTATAACCAGTTGTTAAGGATTGAAGAAGAACTCGGCCGTGATGCGCGGTATGGCGGGATTACGGCGTTTAAGAAGGCGTAAGAGTAGATAATGGCAATAAAAGGCAGGACACAGTTTTCAGCAGGGGTTTATATTATATTCGCGATTGCTGTGTTCATAGCAATATTTTCCGCACCGGCTGTACGTACAATTATAGCGCATCGCCAGAGGTTGCCGGTCCTGCGGGTGGAGTATAGTAAGCTTGAACAAGAAAATATTGCATTACGGCAGAAAATGTGTGATTTACAGAATAACGGTTTTGTGATTGAGTGCCATGCGCGGGAGCTTGGGTTAGTGAAACCCGGTGAAAAAGTTTACCGCGTATCAGTTGAAACGAATTAATAAAAGGGAAACAAATCTTATTGCCACTGTGGCGGAATTGGCAGACGCACGGGACTTAAAATCCCGCGATCTTCATCGGTCGTATCGGTTCGACTCCGATCAGTGGCAATTTAAGCTAACCGCAGATACTTCAGTATTTTTTGGAGGAAAGACAACTTCCTGGAATGTTTTATAACAATAACGTTTTTATGCAGGTTTTCTTCTGCCCAGCCTGTGATCCCCGGTGCGAGCCGTGTAACGACCCTAACCTTATTCTCGCTTAGTTCAACAGTTTCAATCTTTATGGTGACCGGTTGGAGTACGCCCTGGCTGCGGCCTCCGAGTAAGTGCGCAACATACTGCGCGATATCACGGCCGTCAGTGAAGATACACATAACCTGGTCCCCGGGGACGAGTTTGTCTGCGCGTGTACCGGTTTGGTCATCACTGATGAGTTCAAGTTGAATATTCAGTCCCTGGCCATTATGCACAGTTGAATCACGGGGATGTTCATTCACACTTTTTTGCCAGTACTTGTACTGGTTAAGGTTTAAAGCTTCCCGGGAAAACTGGCTGTCTACCTGCTCACATTTTAGCTGTGGTTGAAGTATACCCGTGAGTATGCTTTCCATCCATTTAGTCCCGCGGTATTCCTGCCGAAGGTATGTATAAATTTCATTATTCCCCGGGTCAGTCAGTGATGCGTGGGTGTACTTCTCAAACTCCTGGGTTACTGCCTGCATACTGCCTTCCTGTAAACGGTAGGAGTATAGTTGTTTCTCAAACTCGTACCAGTGCGCGTTAAGTTGTGTTTCATAAACCAGCGGGTTATAGGAGATCACCGAGCGGATACGTACAGGTACTTTCTCACGGAGGTCAAATATTATTATGAGTAAACCGTATAACGATTGAGGTTTAATTATAAACTTACTCTTGATAACAATAATATGGTTTGATATATTACCGACCAAATGTAACGCTTTCTCAACGTCATACTTAGCGATCTCCAACGCAAGAAGCGCTTCTTTCGGGTCGCACTTAGTTTCTTCTACTATTAAATGAATTTTTTCGTTCATATATAAATACTACACAATACCCACTAGTTATTTAAGGGTTTTATTATACATCAAAAAAATGTTTTTGTCTATCACGCTCGGGGATGTGTTTTTTCATAAACTTTACGGATACGTTCGACGCTAATATGCGTATACACCTGTGTGGTTGAAAGGTTTACATGCCCAAGCATTTCCTGTACTGCGCGGAGGTCGCACCCGGCGTTAAGTAAATGCGTAGCAAAACTGTGCCTTAATACATGCGGCGATATTTTTTTGTGTAAACATATTTTGGTGATGTACTTATCAATAATTTTGCGGATAAACCGCGTGGAGATACGTTGTCCCCGTAAATTGATAAACATTGCGGGTTCGTTTTGTATGCCCCGTTGGGTAAGGATTTTTTCGCGGACTGCGGAATACTTCTTCACCGCGGTTACTGCCATATCGCCTACGGGAACGATACGTTCTTTTGAACGTTTACCCCAAACCTTCATCGTGCCGGACCATAGGTTTAAGGATGTCATATTCAACCCTACAAGTTCGCTTACCCGTATCCCTGTAGAGTATAACAGTTCAATTATTGCGCGGTCACGCGATCCGATATCCGTAGAAGTATCCGGCGCGTCTATCAACAGGTTAACTTCGCTTACTTCCAGGAATTTCGGGAGTAACTGCTTACGTTTTGGGGTGGGGAGGTACATAAACGGGTTGGATTTAACAATATTTTCTTTTACGAGATACCGGAAGAACGAACGTAATGCCGCGAGTTTACGTAATACAGATGAACGTTCATACTGTTTTTGTTGGAGTACCGCCAGGTATGTACGGATAAGCAGGCGGTCAATATCTTCCATCCCGCGGTTATTTATCCGGAGGTAGTCAATGAACTGTGTGATATCTTCTTCGTAAGCTGTGATACTAGCGGGTGAAAAATTTTTTTCAGCACGAATATATAACAAAAAATATTTTAGGTGGTTATTTTCGCCCATCAGTCCTACTTTGCCGCTTTCTTACTTTTACGGCCTTTCTTTTTAGTAGTAGTGGTAGTGGCAGCCGCTTCAGGTGTTGTTGTGGTTGCAATAACAGCAGAGGGGTCTGTGTATTTTTTTAGGTTACGGCATTTAGGGAATGCTGAACATGTAAGGAATTTACCTTTTTTGTTTTCCCTTAACCACATCATTGACCCGCATTTTTCGCATTTAATATCGGTCTTAGTTTTAATTTTTTTGTTGCCGTCCCTGTCTAGCGCAAAACGGTTCTGGCATTTAGGATATCCTGTGCAGCGTAAAGACTTGCCAAAACGGTACTCCATGATTTCCATTGGCAATCCGCAAACATCACATTTTTCGTTTGTCGGTATGGGTACCCGTTTATTGCCGTTAGCGTCCATCGCAATAGCGTACCTGCATGCGGGAAAGTTTTTGCAGCTCATAAACTTGCCATACTTACCGTCACGGATAACCATCATACTCCCGCATTTCGGGCATTTTTCGTTAGTTTCCGTAGGCGCTACTACTATTCTTTCTTGCTTGCTGGCTAATGCAATATCCAAAGCTTTACTGAAAGGCTTGTAGAAACGTTTTAGTACCGTTGTCCATTCGTCTTTACCTTCGGCTATACTGTCAAGGTCTTGTTCCATATTGGCGGTAAAGTTTATATCTACGATATCAGGGAAGGATGCTTCCATTAGTTTATTAACCTCTTCCCCAAGCCCGGTCACGTGGAACGCGCGTTTGAGTAATTCGCAGTACTTCCGGTCAATTATTGTTGAGATAATAGTTGCGTAGGTTGATGGCCTGCCAATACCGTTTTTTTCTAGTTCCTTAATTATACTTGCTTCATTATACCGCGGTGGCGGTTCCGTAAAATGTTGTTCCGGTAATAACTGTTTTTGTTTCAGTACCTGTGATTTAACCAGTACAGGCAGTTTTTTGTTGAACTTATCCTTTTTCCCGGTTTTAGCCGTATCTTCCGTGGATTCATCCGCGGATTTATCGGTTTCTTCATTATCCTCATCAGCTTCAACATTATAAACTTTAAGAAACCCTGCAAATTTGACAACCTGTCCCGTTGCACGGAACATACCGTCTTTTACACCTGATGTTTTGTTGTAAACACCGATATTGACGGCAGTAGTGTCAAATATCGCTTCCTTCATCTGTGACGCGACAAAGCGTTGCCATATTAGATTATATAGTTTGTACTGGTCCGGCGATAACCGCGCCTTAATTTTTTCGGGTTCATAATTAACCGAAGTCGGGCGGATAGCTTCATGCGCTTCCTGCGCGGTCTTAGATTTTGTTTGGTAAAGCACCGGGCGGTCAGGTAAATATTCGATACCAACATTTTTTGTGATATACCCTCTAACTTCGTCAATCGCAACTGTTGCGGTAGTAACTGAATCCGTGCGGTGATAGGTGATCAACCCGACACGTTCTGATTCAAGGCTGATACCTTCGTATAATTCCTGTGCGATCTTCATCGTGCGCCGTGACTGAAACCCGATCTTGCGTGACGCTTCCTGCTGAAGTGTGGAGGTAATAAACGGCGGTGCCGGGCGTTTAGTTTTTTCTTTGGCGGTTACTTCGTCAACCACAAATTTACCCGGGGAAAGTTTATCAACCGCAGACTTTGCCTGTTGTTCAGTTTTTATATCAAATTTTTCTATTTTATTTGATTCATACTCCACAAGGTCAGCGGTGAACCCCGTAATGTCTTGTTTCTCAGGCTGGGTTCCTGTCAGGAGGTCAGCTTTTATGGTCCAGTATTCTTCCGGTTTGAACTCACGGATTTCTTTCTCGCGGTTCGCAAGTAAGCGTAATGCAACGGATTGTACACGCCCGGCGGACCGCGCGCCTTTTATCCGCTGCCACAGGACCGGCGATATTTTGTAGCCTACAATACGGTCAAGTATACGCCGTGCCTGCTGAGCGTTGACAAGGTTATAATCAATCGCACGGGGAGTTTTTAGTGCGTCAATAATCGCGGATTTTGTTATTTCATGAAATGTTATGCGTTTAATACGGTCTTCCGAGATATTAAGTTCTTCTTTTAAATGCCACGCTATGGATTCGCCTTCACGGTCATAATCTGTTGCAAGCACTACGGTTTCGGCTTTTGATGCGAGTTCCCTCAGGGTGGGAATCATTTTTTTTGCGCGTTCCACTTGTTCGTAGGTAGGTTTAAAATCATTCGCGATATCCACCCCAAGCTCGCTTTTCGGGAGGTCGCGTACGTGGCCAAATGAAGATTTTACGGTATAATCTTTCGGCAGAAATTTTGAGATCGTTTTTTCTTTTGTCGGTGATTCTACGATTACTAGCTTCATAATCAAATCTACTCCATGCTTCCTACTTTTAAATACATCTTACCGGCTAACGTTTTTACTAACCCTTTTATTTCCAGCTGTAACAATACCTGTGATATATGGCTGACCGAAAAATTTGTGTTTTCAATCATCGAATCCAATGCCACTGGTTCAACAGGCAATATATTATACACCAATTTTTCGTCTTCTGCTAAATTGTTTATTATACAAAAAACATTTTGGTTATTTTTCCTTAATGTTTCTGCTGTTAAACCCGCGAGGCGTTCACGCAACGGCATTAGTTCGTCAATAATGTCGGTGATTGATTCCACAAGCTTCGCGCCTTGTTTTATAAGCATATGCGGCCCTTGTGAACATTTGGAGAATACATTACCCGGGACAGCAAAGACTTCTTTACCTTGCTCACTGGCAAGCCTGGCGGTTATCAGTGCACCGCTTTTTAAGCCTGCTTCGATCACCACTACCCCCAGGCATAGCCCTGAGATTAACCTGTTCCGCCGGGGAAAACTTGATTTATCAGGCGGATACTTAAGCGGGTACTCGCTTATCAGTGCACCGGACTCTATGATTTTATCCTCAAGTTTTTTGTTCTCCGGAGGGTAGTGGTGGTATAAACCGTTGCCAAGGACAGCGATTGTTTTACCTCCGGCGTTAAGCGTAGCGCAGTGTACCCGGGTATCAATCCCGCGGGCAAGGCCGCTGACAGTGGTAACCCCTAGTTCGGCTAAGGCTGTGGATAACCGTTCCGCAACCATATTGCCGTAGCTCGTAGGTGCGCGTGTACCCACCACGGCTACAGGGATATCGTTCTGCGCGGGGATGCTTCCCCTGATATACATAACAGTTGGCGGGTCGGAGATATACCTCAGCATCAAAGGGTATTCATCGTCATATACCGTTATTATCTTAACCCCGAGCGCCTGTGCTAGTTTTAGTTCTGTATTCACACTGTCTAAGTCAGCGCTGGCTATGCGCTGTGCAAGGATTTTACCGATGTCTTCTACGTTACAGAGTTCTGAAGTTGTTGCTTTGAATACCCGCTGGAGGTTACCATTAAAAAAATCGTGTAATCTGCGGATCCGTGTTGTTCCTATATCCGGTATCATATTTAGCATGATACACGCATGTTTATTGTCATCCAAGCCCATAGAAAAAAGCCTCCCAATCCAGTATTAATAAACCAAAATGAATATTTAACTAATTATGTTATGAATAGAGTACAGAATTACTTATTAAGCATTTCTAACCGTTTACCCGACATCGTTGCGCGCCAGGTACCGGTGTCAACTTCAATGATTTCGTGGTAAACCGCTGCAGCTTCGTCTACACGGTCAAGTTTTTGGTAACAATCCGCAATCCTGAACTTCACAGTTTTTGCTTGTTCAGGGTTGTCATCCGGGAAGTATTCCAGGTACTTCTTGTATGCACCCAGTGCGAATTCCCATTGGCTGCTAATATAAAATGACCAGCATAGAAGGGTCTGTAGTTTTGCCATAACAGGGTATTCTTCATGATGTTCGTCTATGATAGTTTGAAAATTTCCTTGCATCAATCCCCAGTATAGGCCGTACATAATCCCCGCGATGATAAGTACAACGGTTAAGAATCCGCGCATGTGTTTATTTTATCAACCTCACAAGGTCACCGATTTCCAGTGGTGTGTAAATAATGCTAACCCTTGCGGTGGAAACGTCGTCTTCAACATCTGAGCTTATCTCCAGAACGCCGGTTTTAAGGTATGCCGTGCCTATATCTTTACCGGTATCTTCACTTATGACTGATTTTGAGATACGGTAAACTATACATTTTAACCCGGCCTTAGCGCCCTTATTTTTTCCGAAGTTGAGATATACAATATCGCCCTGTGAAATCAGGAACTTATCGTCCTGGGAGCCTACGATTTTACCGTCAATATTAATTTTTTCGGGTACTATAAAACTGTCGGTGGTATACTTATCCCCTGAATTGATTGAGGATTTATCGGTAGTACGGAGTTCCATAGTGGCGGCCGGTTTTTCTTCTTCCTGTTCAGTTTCAACCTGTCCTTCAGCTATTTTTTCGCCTTTATCAGTATTATCATTCGCAGGGGAGTTAACTTTTTCCTGTGGCTGTGCCGCTGATGATGCAGCGGAATTTGTGTCTGCAGCAGCGGGAGTTGATGAAGACGGTGTTTCCTGCATCTGCGCAGGCTGTGAGGGTTCTGTTATTGCTGCGAGGGTAGATGCATCGGGGAGTAAGATAGTATCACCCGGGAAAATGAGGTTTGGGTTTTTTATTCCCGGATTAGCAGTCCATATTTTTTTCCACTCAAACCCTGTCCCGTATTTATCCGTAGCGATTTTCCAGAGTGAATCACCGGTGTTTACTGTATAACTACTCTCTTCCGAAAACAACATCCCGGTACCTATGAATAGTACCAGAGTAATAATTAAAATGTGTTTTAATGAGTTAAGTTTGCGCATTATAGTTCTCCACGCCTCCTTTAATTATTGCAGGGGTCATTTTTGGTTACTTTAACTTACCGCCGATGATTGTCAGCATACGCACTGCATCCGCATGCTCAGGCGTTTTAGTTATAACCTCTGCAAACATAATGCTCGCATTAACATAATCCCCTGACTCAAAATATTCTACACCTTTATTGTATATATCGTCAATAGTTTCTTTATATACTGCAGAACTAATACTGTAGTTAATCCCTGCACGATGCATCATTGTACCGTTGACGGTAGTGTTTACGGTGTAGTCCAGCACAAAATTACGGATCCTTAAACTACCCCCAGCTGCATAAGTGGTATAGCCGTCATATAGTTTCAGGCCGAATCTAATCAATAGTTTTTCCGATACACGGTTCTCGCATCCGGCGCTATACCATTCGTTATTACTGTTAACTCCTTTATGGTACGCAATGGTTGTCACGCAGTCCGGTAAAAAGGGTATGGCCTGTAACCCTACTGCCGCTCTCAGTAATGTTGGCGGTGATTCTTTGATAGTGTCATAACTGTAGTCATTAAACCCTGCATTGTTCAAAGTTATACCCAAAGAAAATATTGGGAATATTTGAGTGAATATACAGTTAATCCCGGTATCAGCAAGCAGTGTATTTACCGTACAACACTGTGCAAGTGTGCTTTCCACATATTTTAGTGTTATCCCCGTAGATATAAGAGCAGTACTAACCCTTAGAAGCTTGGGGGATAATGTTAACGCCGTAACACCGCTGGATTCCGCGTTAACACTGTCTTCAAATACTGTTTTCCCGGTTTTATCAAGTTTGGTGTAGTGAATCTCTCCGGCGGAGTACCCTGTTTTCCAGAAGATAAAAGTTGTTCCGTTATAAGCAAGTGTGCGGGTAAGCTTTATTGAGTAACCATAAGAATCACTTAATCCGCGGAGATATGTCGAGGAAAGTTCTGTGACAATATCATTATTAACCGTATTTACTGCCGGGGTTAATTCCACAGGAAAGGATGTGCGTGTGGTTTGGGATACACAGGAGTCCATTAATGCAACAGTTTTAGGGTCGTGGGTTAATAATACAAATTGTAACCCTGCTGTCTCCGCAGCGTTTAGCATTTTAGAGAGTATGAGTATATTTATCAGCACAAAAATGAACGTAAAAAGTTTATTCATTGTATAACCACTACCTTACAGTTACATACCTCGGTTTTTTGAGGGAGAAGAAGTACCTGTACAAAATACGTGCCGCTGGGGACAACTACCCCGCTGTTTTTTTGTTCGCCATCCCAGGTTAAGGTTGTACCGTACCCGGTGTTGAGTACCCCGCTTTGTTTGTTGTATACGATATTACCCATGAGGTCGTAAATGCTGAACTCAAACTTTTCTTCTGTATTCCCGCCTGAGATATTAACAATAAAATATTCATCTCTGTGAGGATAAAATATGTTGTTGTATATATTAACTATTCGTTTATCCGGGAAAAATAGTAATGGCGAAGAAATAAATTCTGTGGTTTCACCCGACGGAGTAGAAGTGCGCAGGGTTACGATGATTTCCCGTGTAAGCAGGTATGTATTTAAAAGTGTGTTTAATAGCATCCGAAGTTCAACCTTGCCTTCAGGTGAGATTGTGTAACTAAAACTTAGTTCAGGGTCAATAACTCTGTTCTCCTGATCTACTGCCGTAATGCTGATAACCTCACTACCCGGCACTGTTGTGCAGTAGAGGTATACCTCTTTTACTGACGGGTAATATTGTTGTTTTTCAGTATACAACCGCGGGTCTATACTGACAGGAGTGCCTTTAGTTATTATGAACAACGCAGTGTTTACCGGTAAGACTGTTTTTTTAGTCATAACTCCGCAGGAAGTGTATGTATTAAGAACCCCGGAAACACGGTTACCTTTTCCACTGGGGGGTGAATAATAATTGTCAAACGTTGGTTGGGTAAGTATAACTTCCGCCAGAGCAATACAAAGTGTTGAGTTATGAATCAGGATACCCGCAAAAATATGTAGTATCATTTTGTTTCTCATCTAGATAACACCTCCGGCAAATAGTTTGCGGTCCAGACTGCGGTACTGTATAGCTTCCGCAACGTCCTGGGTTTGGATGTCAGTATGCGTATTTAAATCCGCGATTGTCCTTGCTACTTTGAGTATACGGTCATACGCACGGGCGGAAAGGCCAAGTTTTTCAATTGCGCTGCGTAACAAAAGATGGCTGGCGGTGTTGAGTACACAAAAATGCTTGATCTCGCGTGATGACATATGCGCATTAGCGTGGATATGCTGATACCCCTTAAACCTGGCAGTTTGTATTTCACGTGTAGCGACTACGCGTTTACGTATGGTATCTGAAGGTTCACTAACAAAAATCCGTGCGGTAAGTTCGTCAATCTTTAATGCAGGAACTTCAACGTGTATATCTATGCGGTCCATCAACGGGCCCGAGATTTTACTTAAGTACTTCTCAATCTGGAACGGCGTACACGCGCATTCGCGTAACGGATGCCCGTAGTACCCGCAGGGACACGGGTTCATTGCGCAGGCAAGGGTAAACCTTGCGGGGTAGGTTATACTGGCAGCTGCACGAGAGATTGTTACTACACAATCTTCCAGTGGCTGTCGCAAAACTTCAAGGACATCACGCCTGAATTCCGGGAGTTCATCAAGGAATAATACTCCGTGATGCGCAAGTGAAACCTCACCTGGGCGCGGGAATATTCCGCCGCCGATAAGCGCGGTGTTACTTATTGAATGATGCGGTGACCTGAACGGCCGGGTACCGTTTAATGCTGTTTTTTTACCAAGTATACCCGCAACGGAATGTATCTTCGTACTTTCCACAGCTTCTTCTAAGGTCAGATCCGGTAAGATTGTGGCTAACCGTTTAGCCAGCATAGTTTTCCCGGCACCCGGAGGGCCGATAAGTAAAATATTATGCGCGCCCGCTGCAGCGACTTCCAATGCGCGTTTTGCGAACTCCTGCCCTTTGACATCCGCAAAGTCGTAAATATACTGTTGTTTGTCAGAGAATAATGTTTGTAGATTAACGGAGTACGGGGTTACCGATGTTTTGTCATTCAAAAAATTTACGGTTTGTTCCAGGCTTATAACCGGGATAATATCAATATCTTTTACGACTGACGCTTCAACTTTATTGTTCTCCGGGAGAATAATGCCTTGAAACCCGTTTTCCCGTGCTTTTAACGCTATCGGCAGAATACCGTGTACTTCCCTGACTTTACCGTCCAACGAAAGTTCACCGATAAGGATGTAGTCGTTAAGCGCGGATGAGTTAATTTGTTCAGTTGCGGAAAGTATCCCTATCGCTATGGGTAGATCATATGCCGCGCCTGCTTTACGGATATCCGCGGGGGCTAGGTTCACGGTGATACGTTTTATAGGGAAGTCGTATCCTGTATTACGTAATGCAGAAGTTACGCGGTCACGCGATTCTTTTACTGCGGTGTCAGGTAAGCCTACTATCGAGAATGAAGGTAATCCCGTGGAGATGTCTAGTTCAACCTTTACCATGCATCCGTCGATACCAACCACTGTGCTTGTGTAAACATGCGATAACATCGTATTTGTCACTCCAATCCAACCCAAAAAGCTGCGTATTAATCCGATTTTCAAAAAAAATTATAGCACAGTTATGAACAAAAAATCAATCCAGGGTGTCAATCACAAGTTTTGGCTTCGGTAATTTAACAAATTCTACCTTAGCTTCTTTAAATAATGCGATGAACTGTTTATCCGCGTACTCCCCGCAGGAAACGAACCGCATAATTTTTGCGTTGACCAGCATCTTCGCGCAAAGTATACAGGGTGAATGCGTGCAGTATAATGTTCCTCCGGAGATATCCGTCCCGTAGGTAGCGGCTTGGATGATGGCGTTCTGTTCCGCATGTATTGCCCTGCATATTTCGTGACGCTGGCCTGACGGGATGTTCAGTGCGTTACGCAGGCATCCGAGTTCCATACAATCCTTAACCCCTGCTGCAGCACCGTTGTATCCTGTGGTTAGTACCCGGCGGTTACGTACAATAACTGCGCCGACATGATGGCGTACACATGTGCTGCGTTCCGCTACGAGTAACGCAAGTTTTAAGAAGTATTCATCCCAGCTTAAACGTTTATACGTTTTGTTCCTACTTTTGTTTATTGACATACCGTTCCACGCCTTCCAAAAAAATGTTTATACGTTTATGGAATGAGTCTAGTGTTGTATTGTTTAATATTATTATGTCAGCTTCCTGTATACACTTTCCTAACTGCTGTCCCGCTGCAGTACTCGAATTTTCTGTTTGTTCATTTTTGATGAATGCTTTATAAGTAAGGGTATCACCCGCGCGGGACCGCGTAACTATGCGGTTATACCGTATTTCCGCTGCAGCGTCAATACCTAATAATACAAACGCCGGGTTTATGCGTAAACGTTGTATCTCGCCGGTATTGCGGATGCTGTCCACCACAAATTTGCCGGTTGGTACAGTGTTAAGTTTGGGTTCAAGTTTAACAACTAAAACATCCGGGCCGTAGGTATCCCGGAGTTCACGCCCGGTTTTTACGAGGTTTGCCCTTGAATTATCCAACCCGCGTGCTGCAGCTTCTTCTCTTACAACATCGGATAATGAGTATATAACATACCCTTTGGCCTTCAAATATTCTGTAGCAGCGCCTTTACCAGCGCCATTGGAGCCTGTAATACCGATAATCATATTTGCCTTAATCTATTTTCATTACTTCACTAGAGCTCAATCACCGAAGTTGTTTATAATGATATTCTTGAGCTCGTCTTTTGTCAACTCTTTTTTTAGGTATGCGAGATAGACCCCGCGGTTAGTTTTTTTTCTCCAGGAAAGATATGTCACCATATCCTGGCTCGGCGATGCGACGGTATTCCGGCAGCCATAATATTTTTCATTAACGATATTAGCTTCCTTGTGTGAGGAAATTGAAGACATGTATACGCCTTTATTCTCAAAATAATCGCGGTTATACACCTTTTTTTTACCGCTGCGCCAGCTGCCAAGGTATACAATATTATCGGAATCATGCGTAAAGGTCGGGAATAAATTAAAGTAATCGTCGGATACGACAATACTTTCTTTCCTGGTTTTTAGGTTCATCACAAAAATACCGGGATTATCAAACGAGTCAATCTTACCGTCATTATTAGTATCTCTCCTGCGGGAGAGGTATAGTATTGTCTTGCCGTCGGGTGAAAAATGCGGGAACCGTGAATCATAGTTATGGTTTACCAGCTGATGTTCCTCATTTTTTTCCATATCAAAAATATAAATCCCGGAATTGTCCTGTATACTGATTATATCGTCATGGTTAGAATCTTCTCTCCAGCTGGTGTACAATATATTCTTACCTTCGGGACACCATGTGGGGTATGTGTTGTTGAACCGTTCCGGCGATATTCTTTTAGTATTACCAGTTTCCAGGTTCCAGACATAGATCCCCAGGATCTCAGATCCCGGACGCCAGCCTGAGAATAACAAGTGCCTGTTATCAGGAGATAATGTCGGGTGTTTGAAACACCATTCCCCGGAAATATATAAGCTTTCTTTTCCTGAACTTGTTTCTATTACACATAGTTCAGGGTTGTCCATATGGTTAATCATACCGTCATGGTTAGTATCTCTTCTTGCGGAGAGGCAGACTATTTTGGTTCCATCCGGGGAAAAGGAGGGCGCTGAGTTATGGTACTTGTCACTCACAAGTTCTGTTTCTTTGTTTGCATACAGGTCGTACATATACAATCCCGCACGGTCGTTGTTGTCAATAAGATTGTCGCCGTTGGTGTCGTTACGGATTGAGGTATAGACAATCTTGGTGCCGTCCGGTGAAAATACAGGTGAATTGTTGAGGTACTTATCACTGGCAATCATACGATGGTTTGTTAGTTCAAGTATTGCATCAATATTGTCTTTATCGAGATTAAGCTCAATTGCATTTAACAATATGTTTTTACAGGAACTAATATCGTTTTTTTTGAAGTATATTTTTGCTATTTCAATGATAGCGTCGACGTTCTTAGGTTCTTTTGTGTGGATTTCCGCAAAAAACTGTAGTGCTTCATCCATTTTGTTTGACTTGATGAGGTCAATACCCTGTCCGATCTTATTGCTTCTAAATAGTGCACACATTGTATATTTACTTTTCCTTCATTTTCATATTGTATTTTTTTAAAATTATATGATATACACATCTTTTTAAACCTTTTAATATATTATTCTAATAATTGCTTAAAATGTCAATAATATATTAATGTGAATATCTTCACAACCACTAGACTTGTACTTTCTAGTTAAACTTTAATTAAAGCGCAGCGTAAATACACTGAAGGCTGGTATTTGTGTTTTTTAATTAAATGTTGTGTAGATTGACAGATAATGATAGATATCTTAAAATAATACCGAACTAAAGAATTGATGAAAGGTGTTAACAAATGTCTAGCCCAAAAAACTTGAATGATGAAAAACTTGTCCAACAGAGTAACAAACCAAAAGAAGATTCCATGAAACTACACCCGTTCTACCGCGGGAAGACAGAAGTTGTTCCAAAATGCTGTATCCGTGATATCAACGACTTTGCTATCTGGTACACCCCTGGTGTTGCGGAACCGTGTATGGCAATAAACCGTGATCCTAAACTCGCGTATGAATTCACTAATAAGTGGAATACTATAGCAGTGGTATCCGACGGTACACGTGTACTCGGGCTTGGGAATATTGGCCCTCTGGCAGCAATACCGGTGATGGAAGGTAAGGCGTTAATCTTTAAGTACCTCGGGGGTGTTGATGCAGTACCGATATGCCTGGGTACTGAAGATAAGGAGTTGTTTATCCAAACTGTTAAACTTCTGCAGCCATCCTTCGGCGGGTTTAATTTAGAAGATATATCGCAGCCAAAATGTTTTGATATCCTTTATCGCCTGCGTAATGAGTGTACGGTACCGGTTTGGCATGATGACCAGCAGGGTACTGCTTTGGTAACCTTAGCAGGGTTAATCAATGCGTTAAAGGTTGTAGGGAAAAAAATGTCTGACGTAAAAATTACGCTTATCGGTGCGGGTTCCGCAAATGTTTGTATTGCTCGGTTATTAATGTTCTACGGCGCAAATGCCGGTAAGATGATGGTATGCGACAGTAAAGGAATCCTTAACCGTAAACGCGCTGATATTAAAGGAAGGTATCCTGAGAAATGGGAACTCTGTGAGAAAACTAATAAGGAAAATGTGTCGGGCAGTATTGCGGATGCAATGGCCGGTACGGATGTTGTGATTTCGTTATCCACTCCGGGCCCTGACGTAATAAAACCTGAATGGGTAGAAAAAATGAGTAAAGACGCAATTCTCTTCGCTTGCGCAAACCCGACCCCCGAAATCTGGCCGTGGGTTGCGAAGGAAGCCGGTGCGCGTGTTGTTGCGACAGGACGCAGTGATTTCCCTAACCAGGTAAATAATTCGTTAGGCTTCCCTGCGGTTTTCCGTGGAGTTTTGGATGTACAGGCGCAATACATAACTGATGAAATGTGTATCACCGCGGCGGAAGGGTTGGCTAGGTATGCAGAAAAAAGCGGGATTTCAGAAAACAGGTTGCTTCCTACGATGGACGAATGGGAAGTTATTCCAATAGTTGCAACGGATGTCGGAATGAAAGCGATTGAACAAAAAGTCGCAATGAAGACGCTTACCCGTGATGCGTTATACAAAACCGCGTATGACATCATTGCGCGCGCACGGAAGGAAACGCAGTTATTGATGAGTTCCGGGATAATTCCTGCAGCGCCTAAATAAGATAGAGTTTAATGTTTGATATACCGGATGAACTATTACACAGTTTTGTAAAGAAACACAAAAAGTTTGCGATATTTGAAACCAGGAAGTATGATCAGAATAATCGCAGGTCATACTTTTTCCTGGATCCTGTGCATACGATTAAAATCAACCAGCTAGGTGAGATTGAGAAACGGATTAATGAAATTGAGAGTTGGGTTGGCCGCGGATACTACGCTGCTGGATATTTCTCGTACGAACTTGGTTATGGATTGGATTATCCTCAAGGGTTGACACAAAAACCTTTGGTATCGACCTGTGTGAAAGTGCCTTTAGCTGTGTTTACAATATATCGTACACCAATGATATTTAATCACGTAACCGGGCGGTGGGTGAATAATGGTGGTAAACACTTACCGGGTGGTTATACCGGTGATACAACAGAATCCCGGGGTGTACTTAGTAAACAAAAACCCGGGATTACTCCCGCAGTTTATGAGCGTAATATCAATAAAATTAAGGAGTACATCGCGGCAGGTGAGACGTATCAGGTAAATTATACTTTCCGTACAAAGTTTGAATTCAACGGTGAACCTTCCTCTTTATACAATACGTTAAGGGGTACACAGAAAGTAGCGTATTCCGCTTATATCTCCGACGGGGATACACATATCCTTTCATTCTCACCAGAATTATATTTTAGGAAAACCGGGTGTAATATCGTAATGAAGCCTATGAAGGGGACAATCCGCCGCGGGGTTGATACAGCGGAAGACTGTGTGCTTGCGGATGAGCTGCATAACAGTAAAAAAAACCGTGCGGAAAACCTTATGATCGTCGATCTTTTACGTAATGACCTCGGGCGTATCGCCGTAACCGGCAGTGTTAAAGTAACAAAATTATTTGAGGTTGAACGTTATGAAACGTTATACCAAATGACTTCAACAATTACCGCAAAACTTAAACCCCGGACCAGCCTCTATAGAATAATGCATACGCTTTACCCATCGGGTTCCGTCACGGGTTCTCCAAAAATACGGACAATGGAAATTATAAGTTCACTGGAAAATACACCCCGAGGTGTGTATACAGGCGCGGTTGGCTTTATCACCCCAAGAGGTGATGCTGTATTCAATGTTGCAATCCGCACAGCTGTTTTGAAGAAAAAGAAAAGTAAAAAGGATTCTTACGATAGTGAATTAGGGATTGGCAGCGGTATTATCTGGGATTCTGCGGGGAAGGATGAACACTCGGAGTGTATGCTGAAAGCGCAGTTTGTGTATGATAAAGTCAAACCGTTTAAACTTATTGAAACATTTCTTTGGTCTGCTGAAGAACACGGGTATTTTTTGTATGCGTACCACCTTAACCGTCTTGAAAAATCAGCGCAGTATTTCGGGTACAGGATTAACCTTCAAACTGTTAACGCGGTATTACGAAAAAACTCCGGCGGGTTCGATAAAACAAAGAAGTACCGTGTACGCATGTTGGTATCTCCTTCAGGTAAAGTTGAACTTGAGAACTATATATTAGAAACCACTCCTGCCGGGGAAATAGTTTTTACCTCAAATAAAGTTGTGGTATCAAAAACACGGACAAGGCCGGAGGATAAGTTTTTGTATCACAAAACTACGAACCGTGAACTCTACGACCGTGAACATAAGTACTGTGCTGAAAAAGGGTATCTGGGTGTCATATATTTTAATACCCATGGAGAAGTAACGGAATTTGGGCGTGCAAACCTTGCAATCCTGAAAAACGGGAAGTACTATACTCCGCCGTTGAACTGCGGGGTATTACCCGGTGTTTACCGCCGGTATTTTTTGAAGAACAACAGGAATGCGTACGAAAAAGTGTTAACCTGCCGTGACCTCGTGAATGCTGATAAAATCTTTATGCTAAACTCTGTTATTGGGATGGTAGAAGTTAAACTTTGTAACGCTAATAAAAAATGAAATCATACTTTAGCCCAGTACTTATTCTGATAACCGTGTGCCTTAAATTATCATTTCCTGTAGAGGGGATGGGATTAACACAAAATCCTGATTTCGAAATCGGTACCGCTACGGGATGGTATAAATCATCAATTTCTACATGGACAGTTGTAAGTTCAACTGACGGGTATAAAACTAGATCCGGAACTTATGCATTACAGGTGTTTGATATTAAGACTGGATATGTTTATCAGGTATACACCGCAACTGCGGGGAAGTATTATAATGTTTCAGGATGGATCCAGGATGATGATACTAACGGTTCAGCACGCGTTATGGTGTATTGGCGTAACTTAAACGGGTCTACTATATCATCAGAATCCACAGCATATACCGTTGATGCAAGTGAATACCAGGAATGCAGGCTAACCCGTATCCATGCACCCGCAGGAACAGTTGATGCGCGGGTAGAGGTGTATTTTAATACACAGGATACAGGAGCAGTGTTTTATATTGATGATATTGTATTCACAGAATATGATACATTGAATGAAAGTATTAACTACTCAAGTATCAGCAGTTTTGAAATTATTGATAAAACATTTTATCCGTATACCTCAAGCAATAACTGCAGGATAGCCTATAATTTGCCTTCAGGGAAGGTTATTAAAGAAATGGTTATCTATGACATAACAGGTATTGCGGTACGTAAATATACAAGTTTTGTTAATCCGCAAAACGGGTATATTACCTGGGATGGTTATGATGAGAATAATAATGTGCTCCCAATGGGTGTATACATAATTGCAGGAGTGACTTCCGAAAATGGCGGCCCTGAAAAAAAAGAGTTTAAGACTGTAACGTTAATGAAGTAATAAAAAACAAAATATTATGTTTACTAGGACAAAAATTAGTGCTTTAGCATTTATAGTACTACTATTCCCGGGTAAGACATTCGCGGTGTTTGAGTACACACCCCGCACGGTATACGGTGCTTATACGTTAAACACAACAGCTGTGTCCTCCCGCGGGGTAACTGCTCTGTTCTCTAACCCAGCAGGGCTTGCGGTATTGCCTAGATTAAACATTGAAGCCGGGTATTCCCAGCTTTATAGTATCCCTGACTTAGGGAACAATATTATTGGCATAACACTGCCGTTTGATGCAAACTCCTGTGCCGGTATTGGTTACTCGTCGTTATACCAACACATCGGGTATACAGAATCGATGTGCATGTTTTCATATGCGCGGGCAGTATCGCCGGGATTAATGTTTGGTACTACTCTCAGGATAATGAGTGTTACAGGTAATAATTTACTGGTAAGTTCATTTTTAGCGGATTTTGGGTTGCAAAACAGGTTAACACAAAACCTTTCAGTCGGAATACATATTCTTAACCCGTTTGGGGTAAGGATCGGTACTTTTTATGAGTTAATCCCGCAGGAATTGCGTACTGGCGCGATGTGGCAGGTGTCGGATACGGTTGCGGTATTAACAGAACTCAGTAAAGTACAGAACCGCGATCCTGTATTTTCCGCAGCGGTTGAGTATGTGGTAATCGCGAGTATAAACCTGTACGCAGGTATCCGCACAAACCCTGCACAGGCATCGCTTGGCGCGCGGTTTTCATGGTCATCAACTTACTATTTTGATTATGCTTATATTTATCATGAAACAATGACGGGGTATCATACAATAGGCGTGGGGATAAAATTTACGCCGGTATCGTTATTAATCCAGGAGTCTGTAGTAGAGAAAAAGAAGAAGCATAAAGTTAAACTTAAGCCTGAAAAACCTGACCTCAATACAATTACAGTCGAGGAATTATCCGAGATTGAAGGTATCGGGAAAATAACGGCCGAACGTATTGTGGAATACCGTATAGCTTCCGGAGGGTACAAAAACATTGAGGGCCTAAAAAATATCCCGCGTTTACTTCCTGTAACATATGATGTATTGAAGAAAAGTTTAACCATAAAACCCGTACCTGAGACAGAACCACTGGAATCGGACTCACTGGTACCCGGGGTAATAGAAGAAGAAAAATTGGTTATTGAGAAGGTAAATATAAACACTGCAATGGTTGATGAGTTGGAAGCTATAGGTTTGGATAATCAACAGGCACAGAATGTTGTGCGTTACCGCAAACGTAATGGTAAGTATGAGGATATATACAACCTTATAAAAGTACCGGGGATTGATAAGAACGTATTTGATTTAATCAAAGGGAAAATCAGGGTTGAATAATTTTAGGGTAGTACTGATAACTTTATTAATAATGACAACGGTTAAGGCGTTATACGCCGGGATTGAAATCCAGTCATCCACAGTTACTGTGTTGGAGATAGAGTATGACGATACGTTATCTAATGCCGGGATGGATACCGAAGAACTGGAAAATTATCTGTATAATCCTCTTAATATAAATAGCTGTACTGTTGAGGATCTTATGGTATTTCCCTGGTTATCAAAATGGGTGGCTATTGATATCATAAAGTACCGCACAAAAAACGGGTACTTCAAAACCTTATCTGAGATCCGCAAGGTTAAATCTTTGGATAAGGATACGTACGAAAAAATACGTGTGTACATCGTAGCTCGGGATCCCTGGACAAAAACCAGGGGTAATGTGCAAGTTAGGTTGAAACTTGATAAGCCTGACACAAAAGAATATATTAACGCTCCATGGCCGTATCATAACCCGGAGTATGTGTATAACAAGTTTAATCTTTACCTCGGTGATTATCTGGAAACTGGGTACACATTACGCCGTGACCTTGGCACTGCCGGAGGGTATCAGGGCGCGCCGGAGTTTAATCTTGAAAATGCGTATAGGTACTTTTTATCTAAATACTGGATACAGGTGAGTAATCTCTGGTTTGTGCAGCGCGCTGTGGCGGGGAATTATAAAGTTCAGTTTAACCAGGGATTAGTGTTCTACGGGTCCGGAATGCTAGGTATCTCACGCCCGGTAGTGGTTAATTCTAAAGGTATCTCCCGTGATACCGGGTCAAATCCTAATACTAACTATCACGGTATAGCAGTGGATACTAAATTCAAAAAGTTGCTGGTTACACTTTTATACTCAGATAAGCTTTATGATGTTACTCTAAGTACCAACGGGTATGTAAAAACAAAACTGCCGTCGATCTCAGCGAATATGGGTTATATCGCAGATACAGTTAATCCCGGGACGGGGTATAGGAAGCTAAGGGAACAGCTTATAGGGGGACGCGTTGGGTATGCTTTGTTTGGAGGAGAAACCGGGGTTATCGGGTATACAGCGAATTATTCACCTGAACTTCGCACGGTACTTGACACAGGAGAGTATGAATTCCAGGGTACGGTGAATACAGTTACGGGTATATACGCAAACTACCGGTTTTTTGATAAACTAGGATTGTATACGGAATACGCGTTATGCTCAGGTAACGGTGATGCTTGGATTGTTCAAACGGAATATAACCTCGGGAATATTGTTATCTACAACAACTTTCATGGGTACTCAAAAAATTATTATAACTTCCATGGCGGCGCGATTGGCGAAGAGGAAACTAATAAAAATGAGCAGGGAGCTGTTCTGGCAATGCAATACAAAATTAAGGGTACAGAAATGTTTTGTTATTATGGATACTACCACCACCCGTTACCGGAAGATACGGTTGAGCCTAAAACCACAAATGTTTTGTCATGGGAATACAAACAGTTATTGACAACAAAACTTACGTTGTTTTTCAGTGAGAAAGATGAGTTTTCTACTGAAAATTTTAAGCTCACACCGCCTTCTGTAAAATATATTGACCAGCCTGTGCATTCATCTAAAACACGGGTGCAGATGGACTGGTCAGCTGGTGCAAAAACAACGGTACGTGTTAAACTTGAACAAAAACGTAAGAATATCAACGGGGATAAGTTTAACTGTAAATATTACGGATATCTTTACTTAGCCGGGTTAAAACATGAACTCATGCCGGGCTTACAGCTTGATACCAGGGCAGTTTTTTTTGATGGCCCGCAGGATGAAATTTATCTTAGTGACGTTGAGCCTTTGTGGGATAGAATATATTCTTCATACCTATTCAATCCATTGGGTAAGGGTATAAGGTATTATGTTGTGCTCAAACAAAAAGCGTCGGAGAATGTTTCAGTCTGGGTTGCGTATGAGAATACAGAATATATCGATATTGATGATGCGGATAGTTTGGTTAAGTATCCAAAACATGCGTTTAAACTACAGGTGTCATATAAATGGTGAATAAAATTGTGTGTACACAAAAACCAGGGATTTCAATCTTGCTGGCTATACTTTTAACCGCAGATATTTATGCGGGCAGCCAGCTTTCCCGTAACTTAACCGGTGAACCTTTATTATCGTATAACGCTGCATGCACAGGAGTTGGGAATAGTGTGAGGTATAGTATTGACGATGCAACTATGTTTTTAGTAAACCCCGGGGTGTTAGGTTTTATGGAAGCACGCGCTGTTGCAGCGTTTAATCTCGGAGTTTTGCCTACAGATGAACGCGTGATTACCGTTGATGAACCGGTATACCATAATTTTGGGATTACGCAATTCCCTGCGGCAGTAGCTCTGGCGTACGCTATAATACCGTCGCGGTTATCCATTGGTATAGGTACTGCGGTTATACGTGACAATAGTTACTTTCATGAACGCTATCTGTACTCACCCACAGCAGTGGGGGTACGGGTAAAATCACAAAAAGTGTCGCAACACGGTGCGGTTGATAAATATACCGCCGGTATCGGGTGGGCACCCGTTAAGTTTTTGTCTACAGGTTTGAATATAAACATGCTGAATTATTACACAAACACTACTGATTTAACATCGGATTATTTATTGAACAGAGAATACATAGTTAACAGTAAAGCTGATGCTACAGGATATGGTTTAGACTTAAGCGCAGGTTTTATGGTTAATGATATTAGAATAGGACTAATATTTTCTTCTGATAGTACACTCACAGGTACTCAGGAGGTGATGTATAGCACTTCAACATCAAAACTGTCAACGGAAATCAGGAAATACGTACCGGCAGAAACGTGCCTGGTGTATGAGCATAAGTTTAGTGATATACATACTGTTATTTTTAATCTTAGATGGGTGAATAATTCAGTGCTCACGGGAAATAGGAATACACTGATTTTGACCGCGGGAGGTGAGTGCAAGCCACAGGATACTGATTATGCTGTGCGTTACGGGTTCTTTTATACGCCATTCTATGCTGATGATGCGTATAGCACGGCTGGAGTAACAACCGGGGCAGTGTATAGGGTTAGTGATAATTTTGGTGTTGACTTAGCAATTCAGTACGCTAAACGTAACTACATAGGTGACGGTACTTTTTTTGGTGATACACAACAAATAGATGAAACACTTACAAAATGTGTGGTAGGAATCTCGATAAAGTATTAGTATATATTGATACAAATTTGGTGAAAGAGGAATTTACTTACAGAATGTTGAATTTTAAAAACAGTGTGAGTTCTAAAGTATATGTATTATCCGGGATGATGCTGATATGTTGTTTTAATACACACCTGTCAGCAGCTGAAAATGTGGCAGGGAGTAATATGAAAAAAGCTGAAAACAGTACTAAAAATGCAATTTCGTCGTATGTTAATGCATGGAAGAACGCGGAACGTACACCACAGGGGCGTGAAGTGCATCCGTGTGTGTATCTCACCCCGGAAGATGTTAAATTAGCGAAGGAACGCGTGCAGAAGTATGCATGGGCAAAAAAGTTGTCTACAACCACGGTAAAGAATGCGGAACAATGGATAAACCGTGATTTTGAATGGTACAAATCCGTAATGCCGGGTAAAGGCGCATGTTTCGCATACGGTGCAACAGGATGCCCGATCTGTGGAAAATCATGGGGTACCTGGGGCGGTGCGAAGTGTAGTTTTGACACTCCGGGGAAGGTTAAATGCCAGGGCGGGCATATTTTGCCTGATGCTGAGCATACGGATACGGGAACAGGGTATGTCGGGAAAGATGGAAGGATACATTATTTTGTTGGGTCATATAACGCATGGGTGGTTGAAACTTTGCAATACAGCGCGTTACATAACCTTTCACTGGCGTATACTCTTACGGATGATGAAAAGTATGCGGAAACCGCAGCACAGATTTTTGATTTAATTGCTGAAATTTATCCTTCCTGCGATAAAGGTTCCTGGGATTATCCAAGTAAACCCCCAAGCGGGCGGTTATCCCGTCCATGGTATCAGGTAGCACGTGTGTTAGTAGTATTTATTGACTGGTATGACAAAATTTATAATAGCCCTGCGTTGGATAAACCTTCAGTAGTGCCTTCGCTTACCCGGAGGCAAAATATTGAGAAAAATATTATATTAAACGCAGCGGAGTATTGTTATGTCGAATCATTGAAAGGGCGGTTGACAAACGGTACCGCGGATTATGTCCGCGGGGCAATGGCAGCCGGGTGTTTGTTAGGAATACCGTTGTATATAGACTGGGCGTATACCGGCCCGTATGGTATCAATACTATGATTGATAACAATATAGACCGTGATGGCAGGTATTATGAAACATCAACAATTTATGAACATCATACCCGCGAGTTGTATACCACTTTTGCGGAGCCGTTGTTTAATTACCGCAGTAAAAAATATCCTGATGGTATAAATTTATATAATAATGCTAAGTTTCAAAATATATATCTTGTTCCCGACGCTATGATTAATTGTACAGGTAAAACACCACAGTTCGGTGACTCATCACCGGATATACGTAAGTCAGGTAATATAAAAACATTGTTCTCTGGGACTGATTACCGTCATGCAGAATATTTTTCTTCACGTGTAACTGATCAGGAGGGTAGGAAACCGTTTAATTGGCTGCTTACAGAAATGACCGGAGGTAAACTTGATGACTACCGTTTAAAAAGTGTAACGGCTTACGACCCGTGGATACTGTTTCACGGGATTGATTCTGCGGAGTTAAAAGTAGTTGAACCGGACAAGGTTATCCCTGAAAAAGTTAATAAGTCCGTATTCTTCGGGCAAAAAGGGTTTGTGTTTTTGCGTAATGGCAACAGTTTGGATCCGTTATCACAGGCTGTAATGTTGCGGTTCGGGCCGGCTTTAAACCACAGTAATTTTGATGACCTTAATCTTTCATATTATGCGTTGGGGTACGAGCTGGGGTATGATCTGGGTTACGGATGGGGCAGTACTCACGCGTATGTCGGATGGTCAAAACAAACCGCAAGCCATAATCTTGTGCTGGTAAACGAAAAATCTATGAACCCGATCACCCAAGCTACTGGAGGTAGTTTGTACCAGTTTGCTGACTTCCCCGGGCTTGCAATGGCAGAAGTTTCAAGTGAGAATTGTTATAAAGAACAGGGGGTAACACAGTACCGCAGGTTAGCTGCACTTGCGGGTGAGGGTAAGAATAAGTATTTGCTTGATATCTTCCGTGTTAACGGCGGGAAACAGCATGATTATGTATTCCACAGCCTTACGACTACTGCAACATTTGAAAACATAGAATTCGGGGTGGAAGAAGATACAGGTTCGCTTGCCGGGAAAGAGTATAACTGGGGTAATATGGTCCTCAACGACGGTGATCTTGACGGGTATCCAAACAAACCGTACTGGGTTGCGCCTCCGGGGAATGGATTAGGGTTTGTGATGAACCCAAAACGTGTTGTGATACATGACGGTTTATGGAAAGCTACCTGGCATCTACCGGACAATAATTCGTTTATTAAACTTTCAATGCTGCCACAAAAAGGGTGTGAGATTATCACTGCAGTAGCGCCGGGGATATATAGTTCACTCCCGAAATCAAGGTACGTGTATGTACGAAGGAAGACGGAAGTAGGTTCTGCTGCTACGGACTTGCGCAGTGTATTCATCGGGATATATGAACCGTTAACCGGTGCAGCAACTGCGCAGTGTATTCTTAATATAACACAACTTGAGAATAAAGATGTGAACGAACCAATCCTCCCAGCAGGTGTGTGTGTGCAGCTGGAGGATGGTATAGAGGATTACTTTTTGACTTCCGGGGAGTACAATAAACCTTATGAGTTTTTAGATAAGGGGAGTAAGTATTTGTTGACAGGTACCTTCGCGTATATCAGGATGAAAGATAAACTTCCTCAAAAAATGTGTATGTTCGGTACAAAAGAAGTTAGTTTCGGGACAACAAAAATTGTTGCGGATAATTCGTGTTTCACAGGTAAGATTGTGGCGGTTGATACACAGAACCGTGCGGTTATAACAACTGAAAAAGTGCCTTTAGGTGATGTATTGAAGGGACAGGTTGTTATGTTCACTAATCCCGGATACAGCAGGAATACGGTGTATTATATTGGGTCGGTAGAAAAGCTTCCATCGGGTGAAACGTTGATAAAATTAAACTGCGCATCGTTGGTACTGGGTACGGGGATACTGGAATCCGACCCTGTGAACTCCCGGGAGTTTACGAGTTTACTGACCCACGAGTACGCGCGGAGTAATAGTAGGCCGGGTACACAGTTTTTTAGCGGCAAACTTATCAGATGCGGGGATGTTTCCACAAAAATTGTTGAAACAAAATTCGGGCAGTTGATGGATTATAAGGTGGAAGATACAAACGGGTTAAAACAAGGTGACCGGTTTGAAATTCTTGACCTTCAACCCGGTGATGAATTTGTTATCCCTGTAAAAACATCAGTGGTATTTAAGGATAAAGATAATATCGGTATTTATTCTACCACAAAAGTTAATATACTAATAAACAGTAAAGTAGTTGCTAAGAATTAAATATTATAAATATTTGCTGTAAGGAGAATAAATTATGGTTTCAAAGCACAAAGCACAGGTGATGCCTGTGTTGGTATGGGTAATAACAATTATCATGTTTTCGTTGACCGTGAGTTTACAGGCGGAGGATGTTCAAGTGTCATCTGCAAGCGTTAAACCAGCTACTACGACTTATGTTTTGAATTATACTGACCATTATGATAACCGGTTGAATATGTTTATCAAAGAAAATGTGCAGATACAAAAAAAACTTACTGAAGGTGATACTGTATGGGCGGAACAGGTTGTTTTACTGGGTGACTCTATCACCGAAGGGTTTAACGTATCACTGTATTTCCCGGGACAGACGTTTGTCAACCGCGGGATTGCCGGGGATCGCAGCGGGATGGTGGACGGGCGAGGGTTGATGAATAGGTTGACAACAATTGCGCTTGCACCAAACCCGTCACATTTTTTTGTTATGATAGGAGTCAACGATCTCGGGAGTTCGGTGGATTCCGAAAAAATTATTTCTAATTACCAGGAGATTGTTAATACTCTGCAGGCATTGTATCCTAAGACTATAATAGTAGTAGAATCATTATTACCCTGCCGCGGGAGATATGCGAAGTTAAATCAAAAGATTGTTGATACTAATTCAAAACTGCGTGTATTTGCGAAAGAAATGGAGCTTGAGTATATTGACCTGTATAGCTTGTATAAAGATGACAACGGTGAACTCAAGGAAGAAGTTACCCGTGACGGTATACATTTAAAAAAAGAGTTTTATACCCCATGGGTTGAAGAGATTAATAAGAGGTTGGGTGTAAATCCTAAATAAAAAGTATTTGATGCTAATAAAACTGTTCTGCATAATTATTTTAACCTTAAGTTCTGTTGTATGTTCTGTTGCACAGGATGTTCTGCCATTTGAAAACAGCAGGTATACCAACGTTAACGGCATTGATTTGCATTACCGTTTATGGAAAACTGTTGATGGAGGGAAAGGTAATGTATTATTTGTGCATGGTTTTATGGGTTCAACATTCAGTTGGCGAAAAAATGCGGGGATTGTAAACGCTGCGGGGTATAATGTTGTTGCTGTAGACCTGCCGGCTTATGGGTATAGTTCAAAAAAAACTGGGTTTGATCACTCAATCAAGAAACGCGCAGAATTGTTATGGGGTTTACTGAAAAAACTTGAATCTCAGGGAGTGGTGCCTTATCCGGGATGGAATCTTGTCGGGCATTCGATGGGTGGAAAAGTTGTTGCTGAGATGGCTGTACAGAAGCCGGAGTTAACTTCAAAACTTGTGTTAGTTGATCCTGCTATGTTTGAAAGAAAAAAGAATAGTTTTGGTAGTGGCGAAATGTTGAAACGTAAAGACGTACGTGAAAATTTTGAGAGAATCATTGTTGAAAAATTCGTTAATAAAAAAGGTATCCAGCAGTTTCTTGATTCTGCATACGGACAAAAAGCGTCTCATGAAGAGGTTGAAGGGTTCCTAACACCATTACTCGTTCCCGGGACAATAGAAGCTATTCTTGATTCGTTTATCACAGCTGCGAGTGATGAAGATGTAAAGGTTGAGAATATCAAAGCACAGGCGTTGATTATCTGGGGTGCTGAGGATTCATGGGTAAAGATTGATATAGGAAAAAAACTGTTAAAAAGAATCAATGGTTCTACTTTGTATGTAATCAAAAAAGCAGGGCATTGTTCCCCTGAAACTAATTCTGAGGAGTTTAATAAAACATTGATATCTTTTTTAGGTCAATAAACAACTGCAATTTTGAACGTCTGGCGTTCTTTACCGGTACTGTATTTCTTTTCAATCAAAACAATGTATCCGCCTGAACTTACTAATGAACCATTCTGGTTGTCTCCGTTCCAGGTGATATAGTTAGAACCTTTTAAACCGTCAATGTCCCACTGTCGGATAATTTGTCCGGAAACAGTAAAGATCGTAACGAGTACCCGCGTATTTTTTTGCAGGTGAAAACGTATCTGTGTCCCGCCTTTATCCGGTGAAAACGGGTTTGGGTAATTCATTGATTGTGTGGTAAGCGCGCTAGCGCTGAGGTCGATACTTTCACTTTCGCCTTTATGCCCGACATCATCCGCACATTTTATGCGTACGGTATTATTAGTGCCAAGTTCGAGGTACGAATTACCTTCCCATTTACCGTTAATAAAATCATCGGTTGTTTGCGGAGAAATTTTACCGGAAGTTATCTCAAGTTTTGTTTTTGAAACAAAACCCGGGATGGTATTATTATAAAAATCTTTTGCATAAATGGTTAATGGTACTACCTGGTCAGCATTCGCGGTCAACGGCGTAATTATTTGGAAATGATGAAGGTTTTCCGGGATTACTGATATGTAATACGAAGTTTCGTTAGTGAGATCGGTGTATTGAGTATCTGTTATACGCAGTTTCTGGTTACCCGCTGAATGAAAGATTATCTTGTTTTCAAATTTGAGGTAGCCATTCTGCAGAGTAGTTGTCGCTGGGAGTTGGGCATAGAGGTCACTCGAGGTTATCTGTATGCTTCCGCGGTAGAGTGAGTACACGCTGTTATACGGGTCATAAATTGTAACTTCCGCAGAGACAGGTATGCCGGCAATTACACTCGCAGGAGTGCCCGTGAGGACAAACCGGAATGAAGATAATGCAAAAACGTTAATCCCTTCCTGCAAGCCGGTGGTTGATAGCGTGTCGCTGATAATAAGATAGCGTTCACCCGGGGTCTTTACTGGAGTGTTAAAAATTATGCTGCTGGAAAAAACATGTTTTCCGCGGTCAGTAAAACTGAACGTATAAGTTGACGGTAAAACCGCGGAAGTGTCATTCGTTTCAAACCAAACCGAACGGTTGTATGCAGTGTCAATGTTGTCAAATGAATCCCTGGCTTCTACAGTAACGTCAAATGCAGAACCTGTATTTATAAGTGAAGGAATACCGTAGATAACAAGTTTAGTCGCAGGTTTGGGATATACGGTGACTGTCTGTTCAGCATTGATCGAAGGATAATCTTCAAGTAACGCACGGAATTTATGCGTGCCTGCTGTAAGAAATACAATACTGGTTGCGAGACTGCCGTTATCAGATTCTGTGAAAGTGTAGGTAGAAGGAATAATTGCCTGTGTATCTTCGCAGGTAAAGAGCATATTTCCGGTGAAGTTTGTTACTAAGTTGTTGTTATTGTCAAGGATAGTGATATCGGTATTCAATCCTTCCCCTGCAAATGTATATGTGCTGATTGCAATGTTTAACCGTGTGAGTGATACTATAGAGGCTTGTACAGTCTGGCCCGAAAGGCCCGAGGTTATACGGTTACCTGCAGAATCACCGCAGGAGATCCAAAAACGATATGTTTTGCCTGAAATTAAGTTGTCAAGTGTCAGTGTTTGTTTATCTCCCGGTACCGTAGATGTGGGTATAACGATTTCGTAGTCACAGATCGAGTATCCCTGAGATAAATTTGTTGAGTAACGTATAATAAAATCACCGGAGGTTAGGTCATAGACTGTACCATCATCACCGGGAGAAGTCCAGGTTAACATAATACTTCCGCTCTTTACTCCCGGGATTCCAACAAAATCATTTATTTTTGCGGGGGGAATAAGGTCTACCATTTTTGTGGTTACCGTATTTGAAAAAACTGACCAGTTATTCAATGTTTTGTCTGATAACCTTATCGCAAAATAGTAAGTTGTTCTTAACGCTAACCCTGTTAAATCATAAGTAATACTTGTCTCATGAGTAATACCGTATGCTATCCACTGTATAGTAGTATAGTTGCCAAAACCTGGATCTTCTGGGTTAAAATTGAATGTCGCGTATTTTACCTGGTATACCCCGGTAGATATGGTGCCGGTATAACCGTTATCTCCCGTTGGAGTCCATGAAAGCTGGACCGATGTGCTGAAGGTAAGGTCTACCGCCAAATTCTCAATCCTCGCAGGTGGTGTTCTGTCAGCTTGTGCCCAGGTCGTTGCTGTATTAGATAATGATGACCAGTTGTATGAATCATCGCGTGTACGCAACGCTAGATAGTATGTTGCGCGTTCAGTAAGGCCTGTCACAATAAGTTTTGCAGTTGTTCTGGAGTTGACGGAAGTAGAAAATTGGATTTTATAAGCGTTCAGTGGTTCATTATCCGCTGAGGATACTGAATAATATAAATTCAACGCTCCGTTTGATATATCACCCGAATAATTGTTGTCACCCGTATATGTCCACTCTAATTGTATAGACCCTTCGTTTTCAGTCTGCGTAGCTATGAGGGTTGTTATTGCTGATGGAGGTATTAAATCAATCTGAGCGTAAGTTGTTGCACGGTTTGATAAGTCGGACATTACACCGGAATCATCTGTTATACGTATCCAGAAGTAGTAGGTTACACCGGAGGATAAGGTTGTGATACTGATTGACTGTGATGAACCTGCTGCCATATTTGTGCTTATATTAACTTTACCTTCACATGTATCCCATTGCTTGGAGTTAGATGAAGTATATCGTACCACAATTGAGCCGTTCCAGATATTGCCCGATGTTCCATCATCTCCAGTTGTAGCCCATGATAGTTGTATGGAACCTTCGTTAATCCCTTTGTCTGCAGTAAGTGAAGTTATTGCAGCTGGGGGGCTTATATCAGCAATTGCGCTGGGGAATGTGCTGACAACTGAACTATAAACACTTGCCATTCCGTTGACATCAACAGTTTTTGTGCGGTACCAGTAAGTGGTATCGTTAACCAAGCCGGTATCCTGATGTGTTGTTCCCGGAGATAAAAAAGTTGTTATCACACTGAATCCATCATCACCGGAAGTGTTTGAACGTTCGATTATATGAGAGTATATAGATGAGTCCTGTTGTTCAATCCATGAAAGTATGATATACGTATTCCCGGGAGATGCTTGGAAACTGAGTATTGGTTCCGGGGGGGTTGTATCAAGTGTGTAGACAATGCTTTCAGTATTTGGGATACTTGTATGGTTGTAGGAATCAAATGCGGATAATTGATAAAAATATGTGGTATTAAAAATCAGGCCGGTGTCTACATACGCATTACTGCTTAATGCTATGACAAACGTTTTATCCGTCAACCCGCAACTGTATGTACTGCGATAGATGTTGTATCCCAACAGGTCTGGTTCAGGATTCTGTGTCCAGTACAGTGAAACTGCCTGCCCTGTACCAGTGTTGAGGACAGTCAAGCCGGTAGGCGTTACCGGGGGATAGTCTTGTGCATAACTCTCTGTTGTGTTTGAGACTGGAGAATAGTTGTTGAGTTCATCTTTTGTTTTTAACCAAAAATAATGAGGTATGCCTTTTGATAGTCCGGTAATGATAAACGATGCCGGTGTATTTATTGTAGCAGTGGTTGTAATATTGATTACATAATTACTCGCCCAGGTGTCATTGGGATTAGTTGAATGTTTTATTGTATACACACAATTAGTGAGCGAACGTGAAGAAATTGTTCCGTCATTACCCGGTGTTGTCCATGATAATTTTATTGATTGTTCTTCCTGTCCTTCGGTTGCGGTAAGGTCGGTTACAGTATTAGGTGATGCGTTGTCAAACATAAAAGTAATTGTTGTAAAATTTAGTTCATAATTATCGCCTACATCCAATACCTGTGTTTCAAACCGGTAATTGTGCCCTGCGGAAAGTGTTGCTAACGCGGTATTATATGATCCTGTGTATGTTACAGGAGCGTCTGCAATAGCGTTAGTTACCCAGTATGAGCTTATTACCCATGCGGAACCGGCCCAGTATTTATCAGGGTTTTCGGTTGTATCTGTTAGACGATAATTTATGGATTTTAGGCCGATACCGTTGGTATCCGCAGCTGTACCGGAAATTACCGGGGGGGTTGAGAACGCGTTACCGCTGGAAGGGCTTGTTATCCTTGATACCGGTGGTGCGCTGTCGTAGGTTATCTCATAAACTCTTCCTGAATTATCACCGCAATATATGCGTTTACGATTGTCACTCCTCGTAGTGCCAATGTCTAAACATTTGAGTGAGCTGTCAGAAACGTAAATCCCAGAGATGGCGCTCCACCCGCTGCCGCTTGTGTATGTCCTCTCGTATATCCTTCCGTTTTTTGATGTTACATACATACGATTAATACCGTCACTGCGGCCTTGTGCAATCTTTAAGTCGGTAAGTAAGGCACCGCTGAAAGATAGAGTAGTGTAGTTTGACGACGAAGTCGGCCATCGATTAAACGTACTACTATACTGTGTTTCATATAGTGTAGAAGAACTGCGGCAGATGTATAGTTTGAGGCTACCCGTGACATTTGAAGTTGTTATTGCAACAACGTCATCATGGCTGGTTGAAGAATAATCTATTACAATTTCATCGCGATAATCGTACTGGTCGTCATGTTGATCCCATTCATAGCTATATTCCTTTACTAACCCGTCATACCCGCCATACAATCGTTCTACGTTGTCGTTATGCCGTGCTTTGGCAGTCATTACACACGTGGCATTGTGTACACCGCCTTCTACAGGTTTTGCACGGGAATAATCAGTTCTTGTCCATGCACTACTGGCGTTATCGTAAAGGTATTCATATAATCCACCGCCGTTATTGGCGGAGTACATATATTCTGTTGTTGTGTTATGCCCGTTTCCACAAAAGATTTTATTGGCATTACCTGCATACGGTGATGGGGGGAGTAAAGTTTGGTTACCATCAACTATCTCGTAAAGCCCGCCGGGTTTGCCAATTCCGCAATACAGGCGCGGGATACTGTCAGAATTACGCGCTTTCCATATTCCTAAACTACTGACTGATGCTGACATTGAACCGGAGTATGATGAAACAAAATTGTTGCCATTCCAGGAGAATCCAACATATTTAAAGTTTCTTGTCCCGATATTTATGTAATTATATCCCGTATAAAGTGTCCCTAAAGATATATCGTTGACTACTTGCCAGTTTGAGTTTTCTAGTATCTTTTTTACGTACCACCCGGCATTGGCTGAGGATAAACTTATAAGTACCGCCAATGATGTTAAGATAGAGATAACCGATATGCGATTGTTATACTTCATTGTTCCTGTACCCCGAGGATAGTGTTAATTTTATTAAGTAACCGTTTTGCGTTTTCGTTCAACGGGTCCATCTGCAATATTTTTTCTACCACTTTTTTTGCGTCCTGGTATTGGCCTTTCATATATGCGTTTGCTGCTTCATAGTATAACTTATCCACGGTTTTGGTATCAACAGTCTGGCGTTTTTCTTTCGCACGGAACTGGCAGCGGTTAAGGTAATCTTTTGCCTGGATATTTGCGGGGTTGTAGTATAATGACTCTTCAAACTGCGAGATTGCGTCAGCTAACTGGTTCTTGTTATACAATGTAACCCCTGCGGCGTAATGTGTATCAGCAAGGTCGCGGATCACGGATTTCGCGTCACTGATTTTTTCTTTTAATAACAAATTATTTGGCTGCGCATTTAATGCTTTCTCCCATGTCTTGATTGCAGAGAAATATTTTTTGCTGTCATACAGTTTTGAACCTTCAAGCAAAAGGCCTTGTACGTTTTTATCACGTGACCTTGCGAGTTCTTCTGTGGACATCCGTGCCTGGATACGTTTGATTGCTTCCGGAGCTTTAGTATCATTGGGGGATAATGATAATAATTTGTTCCACGCATCAATTGATTCTATGAGTTTGCCTTGTTTTTCCAGGATTTCTGCTGCTTGTGACATGCTGGTTAATTGATACAAAAACTTTTGTTGACGGTCACCTTCAAGTTTTTGTTCTAATAACTGTTTAGCTTCATTTGCGTCTGCGTAGTCAGGTTCTAGTAATAATGCTTTATTCCATTCATCGATTGCCTGCAGGTATTTGCCGTTTTGCATAAATTGCCGGCCGATTGTGTATGACCGTTCCGCAAGGTCGTGTATATACTTTCTAAACCTTTCTTCAGGGTTCGCGAACTTAAAAGTAAGTGATAGTTGGTGTATCGAACTAAGCATGTGCTGGGTATAGGCATAATCCAGTTTGATTAATTTCCAGAGGAAGCCCATACCAAATGATACGCTCTCCTGTGACTTATCGTAACCCGTACGCAGAAAAAGTGTATTGTATAGCGAATACTCAGCGCCGGTATTATAAGTCAGAGGTATACCTGAGGTAAATGCGGCATCGCAGAGAAGGACAAGTTTATCGATATCCTTTGAGATAACTGCCGGGATTTCATAACTTACCCCCGCGCGGGTAACTATCTGTGCGGTTTCTTTGAATTCCCTGAATTTTTGTGTCGGAGGAATGATGTTATAAAATTGAATACCGAAATTACATCTGTTCAATACCGGAGATTTTACAAATACGGTATTTCCGGGTACTACTAATCCGATATCACCTCCTATGGTTGAGGATGAGTAAGTATCAATATTTTCCTGTAAATACTTGATATTTAGCCCGGTATATATTTTACCGATCATTTTTGAGTACCCTGCGGTTAGGCATTGTTGGATAATACTGAATGTAACAGGTGTGTCATACAAAGTTTCACGGCGTTCAAACCCGGGGATTGTATTGTTTAAATATCCGATTGTAAATGTTCCGATTTCTTTTGTGGGTATGGCAACTGCCGCAGCGCTATAACTTATATTTTCCCAAAAAGGGATGTACATCGCGCATAATTGTATGCCATTGATTCCGGCAGTACCCGCAGAATTCCAGCCGATGGATTCTATATCTTCAGCTAAACCGGTAAACGTGTTACCCATACCGCGTGGCCGGGAAGAAAAACCTGTATAACTGTAATCGTTGGAATAAGATGTATAACACCATAGTGCCGGTGTTATAGTTAGGGCAAATAACACTATTAATGTTAATACTACCGTTTTTTTCATTGTCTGAATACAACTTCTTGTCTAGTATTATTATACACCATATATGACATAAATATGCAATAAAATGTTCCAGAGATGCATTTTGTTGGTATTATGACGTTGACATTGGAAATACATTAATGTAATATTTATAACTTAGTTTTTAAAGGTATTGAAAAAAATTATGTTTGAGAGGAGTAAATAACTAATGGCTGAAATATTGCTAAAAGCGTCAACACGTGAATTAACGACAAAGGGTGGATTAAGGCAGATGAGGCTGCAAGGAGAGATCCCTGCAATTCTTTACGGTGGGGAGGCTGCACCGCAAAACCTGGCAGTGAACAGCATTGAGTTTATGAAATTACGCAGAACGACAAGCGGAAACGCGTTGATTAAGCTTAATATCAGTGAAAAGGAATCAAAGATTGTTCTTGTTAAAGATATCCAGAGACATCCTACTACAGAGAAGGTTGTACACATAGATTTTTATGAAGTATCAATGAAGAAAGAGCTGGAACTTGAAGTACCGATAAAAGCGCTTGGCGCAACGGATACCCCAGGCCTTAAAGAGGGAGGGGTATTGGAACAGGTTCTATGGCATTTAAAGATTAAATGTTTACCGACAAATATCCCTGATCAAATAGAAGTTGATATCTCACAGATGAAGATTAATGATACTATCCATGTATCCGACCTTAAGATACCAGAAGGCGTGAAAGTGTTGATTGAACCTGAACAAACTGTAATCCACATAGTTCTTCCCAAGGTTGAAGAACCTACACCGGAAGAAGTGGCAGCGGCAGCTGCTGCTGCGCCAGCAGAACCTGAAGTCATTGGTAAAGGTAAGAAGGAAGAAGAAGGTGTGGAAGGCGAAGAGGCTGCTACTCCTGCAGCGGGTGCAGCTGCAAAGGGTGCCGCAGGGGATAAAGTAGCTAAGGATAAGCCTAAGGAAAAAGCGCCGGCTGAAGATAAAAAAGCTAAGTAGTAACGGGGTAGCAGTTGGATACACTCGACTGGCTATTTCTAGGGCTTGGCAATCCGGAAGATAAGTATTTCAATACCCGGCATAATGTCGGGTGGTTGGTTATAGATAAACTCGCAGCGTTGTGGGGTATTAAACTTAATAACTACAACACAGCGCTTGCGTGTTATCCTTCAAGAATTTCCGCTACCGAAAAAAACGTGGCGAATTTACCAAGAATAGTTATTGCTAAACCGTTGACTTATGTGAATGATTCCGGCCTTGCTGCGAAGATACTTATTGATAAATACAATATCACGGCTAATCAGATGGTGGTTATATACGACGATTTTGCGTTACCCCTGGGACAGATTAGGATCAGGCCAAAAGGTTCATCCGGGGGACATAACGGGTTGAATTCTATTATTGAAACTTTGGGAAATACGGATTTTGTCAGGATTAGGTTGGGTATCGGGCCGGTACCCGAAGGACGGGTGACTAAAGATTTTGTTTTGTCACGGTTTGAAAAAGAAGAATTGCCTAAGGTAGAGGAAATGGTTAACTGCGCAACTGAGGCTGTGAAACTAGTGTTATTTTCCGGGTTGGATAAAGCAATGAATGCGTATAACAAAAAGGTTGAACCTGAAAGTTTATAATATTATCATTGCGTCGCCAAAACTGTAGAACCTGTACTTTTGTTTAACTGCATGAGCATAAATCCTTTGGGCTTCATCGATGCCTGTGATTGAGCATATGAGTATAAATAACGTGGATTTTGGCAGGTGGAAGTTTGTAATAATCTTTTTTGTGATACCGAATTTATAACCGGGGTAAATGTATTTATTAGTCCAGCCTTCATTTTTACCGGTTTCTTTATAAGTTTCTAGTGTCCGCATAACAGTGGTTCCCACAGCGATGATATTATTCATTTCTTGGGTAATAGCGGTATTAAGTATTTCAGCCGTATTTGTGTTGATAGAATAATATTCGTCTAGCATTTTGTGGGATTCAATCATTTCACTTGTCACGGGACGGAATGTGCCAATTCCTACGTGTAAAGTGATATTTGCCAGGATGTTATCCCCGGATTTTAGAGTGCCCAGTAATTCACGTGTAAAATGTAATCCTGCGGTTGGCGCGGCGATTGCCCCGGGTGATTCTGCGTATACAGTCTGGTATCTTTCCTGGTCGATGAGTTTTGTCTTTATATATGGAGGGACAGGCATCTCGCCATAGGTTTCGAATACTTTGAACATAGTAACATCTTTCTTTGGGGTATACCGGATAATGAAAGAGTTTAGTTCGGTGTTGCGTTCAATAATTGTTACGGTACCGGTGTCTCCAGGTAAAGTAAGGGCCATCCCTGTCTTTATCCGTGAAGAAGGTTTTATCAGGACGTTGTATAACTCATCTTTATGATGGTTTATATAGAGTAATTCAATTTTCCCGCCGGTAGGTTTATTGACGTACATCCTTGCGGGGATGACTTTTGTGTTATTGAAAACAATTAGGTTTCCTCTGCCGATTACGTTAGGGAGTACAGAAAAAACTGTATCTTCAATCTTTTGTGTGTTTGTGTGATAAACCAGTAACCTTGAATTATCCCGTTTTTCTGCGGGAGATTGGGCTATTAGTTCCGGAGGTAAATAAAAATTGAATGATTCTAACTTCAACGGTTCAACTTCTTAATTAATTTTTTATGGATTTCTTTATGTATAACTACCCAAAACTGGCGATGGATGACTACCGGGACTTCCACTTCCCTGACTTCCGAACAGATTGAGATTGTTTTTGTGTATGTATGATAATACATCGCGCAACACGGGCATTGTTCAATATGGCGTTGTAATAAGATCAGTGCTGAAGTGTTTATGGCACAATCATCACAGTAGTTGTGTATTAGTTTAAGCCAGTGCTGGCACTTTTTCGGGTGTTTATTTTTCATTGTAAGGGCTTTCCTGTTTTTTGTACAAAGTAGTGGGATAACCGTTTCCGCACAAAACTTCTTGCGCGGTGTAATCTTGACTTTATTGCGGGGATTGAAAGTTTAAGTATACCGCTGACTTCCTTGTTTGACATACCCTGCATGTCATGAAGGATTATCACTGTACGGTATTCCGAAGGTAACCTTCTGATTGTACGTGATAAAATATCGCGGAGTTCACTATTTTCCGCGGTTGCTTCAGGGTTGAATGACCAGTCCGGGATGTTGTTATATAATGCGTCTGTACTATCGTCTTCGGTAGAATCCAGTGATTCAACAGTTCTGTTCTTATGTTTACGTATTTTCATTAAACAGTTATTCATTGCTATACGGTAAAGCCAGGTAGAAAAACTTGATTTTCCTTTGAACTTGGGTAATGAGCGGTATGCTTGAAGAAAAGTTTCCTGCAGGACATCTGCCGCATCATCCGTGTTCCCAAGAATTTTATACGCTAAATCATAGATTTTATGTTCATACTTTTTTACAAGATGTTCAAACGCTCTACCGTCGTTATTGATAGCGCGGTGGATATACTTCGTATCTTCAGTATTTTGTATTCCGCTGTTTTCTTTTGTGTTCATACGGCGTATTATATCACATTTTGTCCGGTGCAGTAATACCAAGGAGGCTGAATCCCTGACAAAGGACGGATTGTACGGCCTTCATCAGGAGTAATCTTGCTGAGGATATGTTTTTGTCATCAACCACTACGCGGTGGGAGTCATAATATTTGTGGAACAATCCCGCAAGGGTGTAAAGGTATGAAGTAAGAAAATGCGCGGTGTTGTGTTCTACACAGGAAAGTACTGTGTCGTTAAAGAAACATAGTTTACGGAGTAACTGCTGTTCTATATCATCTTTTAAGAGCTCAACAACTTCTGTGTTTGGTGTAATATTCTGTTTTATAGCTTCACGTTCAATCCCGCAGATACGTGTATGAGCGTATTGTATGTAGTAAACCGGGTTTTCCAGTGACTGTTTTTTTGCTAGGTCAAGGTCAAAGTCTAGGTGCGTATCCGGTGTGCGTAATAATAAAAAATATCGGGTTGCATCAATACCAACCTCCTTCATTACTTCAGCAAAGGTTATAAATTCACCCGCGCGGGTTGACATCACTACCGGCTGTCCCTGCCGCGATAATCTTACTAGCTGGTATAGGATAATGGTCAATACTTCTTTTGGGTAGCCCATTAAGTTCATCACGGCGTTGAGCCTTGGCGCATAGCCATGGTGGTCAGCTCCCCAGATATCAATGAGTTTGGTGTACCCGCGGTCAAGTTTGTTTTGGTGATACGCAATATCACTAGCGAAGTATGTGGGGTTACCGTCTGAACGTACTAACACGCGGTCTTTATCGTCATTACTCAACGTACTCTTGAACCATAACGCGTTGTCCTGCTGATATGCCAATCCTTTTTGTGTTAATATCTCGCAGGTTTGTTTCACCACGCCTTTTTCGTATAAGGTTGTTTCCGAAAACCAGTTCTTAAACTCAATTCTTGCAGTAGCGAGGTCTGTTTTTATGTTGTTAAGAATATTTTCAATTGCGTACTTCCTAAAAAATACGGTGTCTTCCGGATTAATTCCGGGTTTATCAATCAACGTTTTTGCAAGGTCAGTGATATACTCTCCGCGGTAACCGTCAGTTGCTACAGCATCCTTCTCTGCAGTAATTACAGGGAGGTTCATGAGTTCACGGTATTTTGTTTTTACGGATAAACCCAGGAGGTTCATCTGTCTTCCGGCATCGTTTATATAGTATTCAGTATCAACTTTATACCCAAGATATTCCATTGCTCTGGCAAGGAAGTCGCCAAGTACAGCCCCGCGGCCATGTCCTATATGCAGCGGGCCGGTAGGATTTGCTGATATAAATTCAAGTAGTACCTTTGTGTTGTTCCCGTAGGTTATACCCTTGAATTCTTTGCCTTCAAAAATATCTTTGGCTGTATCATATAAAATCCTGTCAATGAGTCTGAAGTTGATGAATCCCGGGGGAGAAAAAGTTACTTCCGCATAGTCAGTCAGTAACTCAGTAAGTTTTGGGATAAAAAGTTCGGTGATCATCTTCGGGTTTTGTTTAACCTTTTTCGCGAGAACTAAACCAATATTTGTTGCCAGGTCGGCGTTTATACCTTGCGGGGGCGGTTCAACCGTAAACTGTATTTCTTTAAGGTTAAGCCCGAACTTAGCATTCCATCCCTGTTGGGTGTTTAGCTCAGCTAGGATATGTTCTAGATGTTCGTATATTTTCGGGATAATCATTGGTTTTATTAACTTTTCTTTTTTTTCACTGCTTTTTTCCAGGTTACAGGTTTTGCGTCAGTCCACAGACGTTCAAGTTTATAGAACTCGCGTGCGTCAGGATGGAATAAGTGTACGATGATACCTCCGCAATCAATTGCCTGCCACTGATTTTTCTTACCCCCGTCGGTATGTAACACTTTTATCCCTGTTTCTTCAAGTTCGTCAATCACAGCCTCGCGTAACATTCTTAAGTGCGTGTCCGATGTGCCGGTTGCAATAATAAAAAAGTCCGCTACTGCGCTGATCTTACGCAGGTCAAGGATCTTAACCTGTTTTGCTTTACGCTTATGCAGATTTTCCGCTAACGTTTTTGCAAGCTTAAGGTAATTCTTCATTTCGTGGTATTAACTCCTTACAATCTTCACCTAGTATTATAGTAATATCAATCATTGGGGATGTTTCTATACGTGTAACTACCTGCGAGCCCGGAAGTAATGACGCTACCCGCTGAGCTTGCCTGTAATTTGATACGCTGCCAATACGGTCAAACACAATAGTTCGGCTGTTGACCATGCCGTAGTTTCCCCACTTAAGGACATCGACTCCGTGTTGTCTCAGGAAACGCGTTACCTGCAAAGCAAACCCAGGACGGTCAGTTGCATTAAAAACTTCTACCCGCGGAGCGTGGGAGGATATGTTTTCCGTTACGTTTGCCGGGGAAGATAGTATTGTCCCGAGTACTGAAAGTTCAGCAAGATCGGGAATCCAGTAACTTGTTAATGGCCTCCCGGGGAGTTGTAGTGCGTGAAAATTATTTAACGGCATATTTTTTATTTCCAACCCCAGGACCAATATATCCCAAAAAGTAAGGTTGGTATTGATATTGTCAAGGAAAGTTTTTAGTATCATCGGCGCTTTGAATAAAATCAGCGGGTTCGCGAACTTTTGTTTTGTGAGTTCCTTCAAAAAAGATTGTTGCCGCAGGATTCTGCCGTTATCGCCAATCTGGTCTCTGTACCGTACGTACTCCAAAGCGTCATCGCCGTTAAGGAGGTATTCACCGGGGTTAAAGTCAATGTTTAACCCGCCGTGTTTGTCTTCATACTTCATTGGTTCTGTTATGCGTATACGTATCCCGCCTAATGCGTTGATTAATGTTTTGAAGCCGCGATAATCAAATTGTAAATAAAAAGGTACCGTAAATTGTTGTGCTGCGAGGACGTATGTGGAGGTAGACATTTTTGTGCCTGCGTTTGAATAACTTGAAAGTCCGATTGAGAATAAATTTTCTAACTGCGCTTTGAGTTCCATACACGCAAAATTAATGTTTTTGGTGTCACTGTAGTGATGCGAAAATATTTCGTTTAATCGTTTGATCTTGAACCCCGGGAGTTCTATATGCGTATCTCTGGGAACTGATAATAGTTTAGGTA